>JAITMJ010000116.1 GCA_031277475.1 Flavobacteriaceae bacterium | reverse complement strand
CCTCATTTTCCGAGGAATCCGAAACCAAAACGCTGATGAAAACCGGATTTCCGTTTGGCAAAACAATAATGCCAATGTCGTTTGTGGCGGCAGTTACGCCTTCATCATTGGTAAATGATGTTCCTGTTTTGTGAGCAATCACAATGTTTTTAGGTAATTGACCTTTCAATCGATTTGGTCCGGTGGAAGTTTCTACCATTATTTTCCATAAAAATTCGTGGCTTTCTTTCGAGAGTGTTTTGTTGTTGTAAAATTCTGTTAATAAATGATTTAACGAAATCGGAGTTGCCCAATTTTTATATTGAACATCCCAACTTTTGTGCATTTTTTCTTCGTTTGCTTTTATGGAAATATCGGTTAATTGGTTTTTCAACAGAAATTTTTCGATCACTTTCGTTCCACCGATTAATCTCAACAAAATATCGCAACCATTGTTATCACTTTGGGAAACGGTATATTTAATGATGTCTCCGAGAGGCATTTCAGTTCCGTTCGGAAATTTATCCCGAATCGGACTGGTGGTATTTGGAAGCAAATCTTTTGTCGTGATTTTAATTTTTTGATTTAAACTGAATTTTCCTTTATCCACTTCCGCCAAAACCGCCATTGCAATAGGAAATTTAAAAACACTCAGCATCGGATAATGCAAATTTTCGTTGATATTTATCGTGTCCTGATAATTATTTGCAATAATGGAAACGCCGATTGTTGCTTTTTTATCGTGAATTACATTTTTAATTTCACCTTCCAAATCGCCGATTTGCGCAGAAATGCCCGCTGTTCCCAGAGGGAAAATGGTCAGAATTAATATGTTTTTTAATACGTTCATTATGATGATTTAAGCATTTTAAGATTTAAAAATTATCTTATTAGCCATTTTTATCCCGCCCAATATCTTGAAGGATGCAGGGTTTTCTTTGTTTTCCAATATTGTTTCAATTGTTCCAATGTTAAATCTTGTATTTCAAAATTTATTTTATCTCTTATTTGTCGTAATTCGTCAACAAGGGATTTTTCTTTTACGGTTTCTTGTGTATTATTCATATTCTAAAATTTCTCTTGGTGTTCTGATTTCTAAAATTTTATATCCTAATTTGTAGTTTACGGCATTATATCCGCGAATTCGATTTACATTTACGATATGTTTAAAATTCCAACTTACAAGTATATCAGCATTATTAAGCGTTGCCAAAGCGATATGCGTACAATCGGCTCTGCTTGTTCTTCCGACAACATTTTCGATTAAATATTGTTCTGCCAATTCGTTTGCTTCATCAGTTATATCAACATTAATAATCTGGCTTTCCGGAATCAAATTTACTAATTGTCTGACATTTTCGGGGGCTGGAAACAATTCAATGTCTGTCAATTTTGAAAAAATAATTTTGTATTCTCCTTTTATAATTTTATTAAACAAAATCCTTGTCCACAACTCAAATTCGGAATCAAAATAACCACCAAAAACGGATGTATCAAGATAAATTTTGTTCATAAGTTTTCTTATTCTTTTATAAATTTAACACTTTGATTATCTATTTTTAATATATAAATTCCTTTTTGTAATGCGGAAACATTTACCGAATTTCCGTTAAATGTTTTTACCAATTTTCCTGAAATGTCATAAATTTCCGAGAACTTTGAATTTTTGAACTCTGAACCTTGAATTGTAAGAACGTCTTTCACCGGATTTGGATAAACGGAAATTTTATTTTTTTCGATTTCTTGGGTTGCCATTAAACAATCGGAGGTAACGGTTGGATTGTTTCCGATGTTGTTTGTGGTTACATAGTTTTGGATTTCGGTTAATTGGGATTCATCGACACAAATAAATGTGAGATTGGGAGTACTTATGAACCCATAAAGTTCATTAACTCCATTTTTCATAAACAAAGAGGCGAACTGATAATTATAAGAGCAATCAAAACTTTGTAAATTAATATTATTAGACACATCCAATGCGGTAAGTTGATTATCACCACAACTTAAAACATGTAAATTGATATTGTTAGAAACATCCAAGGTTGTGAGTTGATTTTGATTACATAGTAACCATTCCAAATATGGTTTATTGGAAACATCTAACGTTGTCAGTTGATTACCAAAACATTGTAAATATTTTAGATTAATATTGTTGGAAACATCTAATGCAGTAAGATGATTAAAATCACAAGATAAAGATTGTAAATTATTATTAACACTATTAGGGAGATTCAATGTTGAAAGTTGATTAGAGCCACACTGCATACTCTGTAAGTTCGTATTATTGGAAAGATCCAAAGTGATAATTTGATTGTTGCGGCAATCTAAAACTTCTAAGTCAACATTGTTAGAAACATTTAAATCCGTAAGTTGATTTCGAAAGCAAACTAAATATTCCAAATATACATTGTTAGAAAAATCTAATGTGGTAAGATTATTAAATTGGCAACTTAAAGATTTTAGATTAGTAAAATACTCAATTCCTTGCAGAGAAGAAATACCTTTGTTATTCACGGTTAAATCTGTAACCACCGCCGCTTCCGCCTGCGAAATTTGTCCATCATTATTTGTATCAACACCCCAAGAAATCAAAGCATTTTTAAAATTCGCATCGGGAATATTAATATTCTGCGCTTTCGCAAAACCTGCAAAACATAAACAGAGAATAAGTATATATTTTTTCATTTTTTTTCCTCACCCTAAATCACCTTTGCCTCTGGATTTTTTGATTTTTTTATTTGAATCGGCGAATCTTTCAGATTTCCAAAGGAGAGGGACTTCGCACGCTCCAATTGGATTGGTAATCTTTGGGATTTTTTTAAATTATTTTTTCTTTTTAGCACTTTGACAAAGTAATCCACTTTTGTCTTATCTCTCGAACCCCGAAACCCGTATCTCGTATCTCGAAACTCGAAACTCGAACAAAAAAACCACCAATCGCAACCAACCGTTGCGATTGATGGTTTGATTTTGTGTTACATTGTTTCGCCTGTTGCAAACAAGGCGGCAAATGCAAGACCTTCTACAAGTGCGGCTGCAATTAGCATCGCGGTTTGTAGTTTTCCAAATTGTTCCGGTTGGCGAGCCATACCTTCCAAAGCGGCGGCACCGATTTTTCCGATTCCGATTCCCGCTCCGATTACAATTAAACCTGCTCCAATAATTCTTGGCATGTGTTCATTCATGATAATATAATTTAAAAATTAGTTTCTTTGTTTTTAGCGATTGACTTTCGTCTTTATTTTATTCTATTCTTTTCTCTTAATTCTTTATTTCCTCCTTTTTTGGAGAACAGGGGGCTCTTTTCAATGTTCGTGATGCGCTTCTTCATTTGCCATTCCAAAATATACTGCCGACAGCATCGTGAAAATATAGGCTTGCAGAAATGCTACCAAAATTTCTATCAAATAAAGCATTAATGTCAGCAATGGAAACAGCGAACCGGCAATCCAGTTTTTGTAAACATAAACCAAACTGATTAGCGTCATTATTACAATATGTCCCGCCGTCATATTCGCAAAAAGACGAATTAACAGTGCGAAAGGTTTAATCATCAATCCGATTAATTCTATCGGAATCATAATGATTTTCATCGGAAGCGGAAGACCGGGCATCCAAAAAATGTGTTTCCAATAGTTTCCGTTTGCCGTAAATTGGGTGATGATAAATGTAAGAATCGCTAAAGCCGCTGTAATGGCGATGTTTCCGGTTACATTAATTCCGAAAGGCATCAATCCGAAAATGTTTAAAAACAACACAAAGAAAAATACGGTCAAAAGAAAACCCATGTATTTATGGTATTTTGCGCCGATATTCGGTTTTGCAATTTCATCTTTTACGAAAATAATGATCGGCTCGAAAATTTTTCCTGCGCCCGTCGGAATCAAAGATTTTTTATAACTTTTCGCTATCGAAACGAAAATCCAAATCATCAGCAATGCGGTGATGATGATCATCAAAACGCTTTTCGTGATGGAAAAATCCAGCACTTTTTCATTGGTTGCGTGATGTTGTTCGTTTAAATTTATGGTTCCGGAAGCATCTGTTTTATAAATTTTTTCGTGGAAAAGTTTGTAAAAAGCACCTTTGCTTTCCACCACATTTTCGCCGTGATGAAAGGCAGAACTCATCATAAAATGAAATCCGTTTTCTTTGTCATAAAAAATCACGGGCAACGAAAAACCGATGTGTTTACCGCTTTTGGTCGTCATTAGGTCAAAACTATGAGCGTCCAAAAGGTGATGTTGGATATAATCCTGATTTTCAGTATTTTCATTGGCTACTTTGGAAATTTCGGTGGTTTCGGATTTCACATCCGAGTTTTGAGCCGTAAAAAGTGAAAAAGTTGTTAAAAAACCTACCAAAAATATTAATCTTTTCAGCATGGATACAAGTCATTTTTAAAGTTTTGCAAAAATAGGATAAAAAAACCAATTACAAAATATAAACTACTGATTTTTCTCATTTTTTTGAATGAGGTTTATGGAATACAGTGTAACCAACATAAGCAAGCATAAATAAGGCAAAATAAAGTGGATTTTGTAGTTCGGAACTTGGCTGAGCTTCAGTTTGTTCATCACCAAAAACATCAATGCGAGTTTCAGCATTACCAATCCCATAAATGCGAAACCGAGATAATTCGGATAGAGTTTTTTGAAAATCGACATTATGGTGATGACGAGAAAAAACAATATCATAAGAAAAAGATAATACCGAATGAAAACCGGTTCGCAACATTTCACAAACGCCCGAAACAAAACAAAATGAATACCAAATATTATAAAAAATAAAATGATATAGATAAAATTACTTTTCATTTTCTTGCACTTTTTTCAGTTGTCTTAAAAGATTATAAAACGCCAAAATCATTCCCAAAAGTCCGATTCCGACCGTGAGAAGATTGTTTTTTAATTCCCAATAATCGCTCAATTTTTTTCCACCCCAAAACGCAATTCCCATCGTTGCAAGCATCTGAAAAACAATCGCCGAATAAACACCGTATTGCCGAATCCCGCTTTCATCGAGTTTCTTTTTATGTTCTTCGTCAAAATTGGAGTTTGTAGAATTGGGCATTTTTTTGTCTTGTCTTAACGGGACAAAAATATTGATTTTGGAGCAGATTTGAAACCATCGTCCCGATTAAATTTTAGTTTTGAAAACAGATTGATTACGAAAATTTCTACAATTTTTAAGAATCGTAAATATAAAAAAAACTTCCGAAAAACGAAGGAACTTCACATTATTAATAAATTCGAAAAAAACTCATAAGAAACCATTAAATAGAATATTTGTTACTAAAAAAAACGTAACTTCGGTAAAAAATAAAGAATATGAGTAGTCTGGCAAACAAAGTTAGCATTATTACAGGTGGCGCATCCGGCATAGGAAAAGCCTGTGCGGAATTATTTATCAAAGAGGGAGCACGCGTTACAATTAGTGATCTCAATGAAGAATACGGAAAAAAAGTTGTTGAACAACTCGGTGAAAATTCCTTTTTTGTCAAAGCCGATTCATCATCAGTGGATGACAACAAACGAATTGTTGAAGAAACATTAAACAAATTCGGAGCACTTCATATTGCCGTAAATAATGCGGGAATCGGAGGTGAATCTGCAAAATCTGCCGAAATGAGTATTGAAGGTTGGAAAAAAGTGATAGACATCAACCTCAACGGTGTATTTTATGGAATGCACGCTCAAATCCCCGCTATTATGAAATCGGGCGGCGGCAGTATTGTAAATATGGCGTCTATACTCGGCGCTGTAGGATTTGCCAATTCGTCTGCTTATTCTGCGGCAAAACACGGAGTTGTCGGTTTGACACAAACAGCAGCATGGGAATATGCAACATTGGGAATTCGCATCAATGCCGTAGGTCCGGGTTTTATTTCTACACCGTTGGTAAACAATGCGTTAGACAATAACGCTCTGGCTTATTTGGAAACACAACACGCTTTACAACGCCTCGGAAAAGCGGAGGAAGTTGCTGAACTGGTTTTGTGGTTGGCTTCAGATAAATCTTCCTTTGCTACAGGCACTTACTATCCAATAGATGGCGGTTATTTGGCGAGATGAAGATAGAATTAATTTATAATTTTTACAAATAATAATTCGCAAACGATAAACACCAAAAAGCCATCGCCAAATGCAAATCCTACATTCAAAAATATACGAAAAACACAAAAACGGAACGCCGCTTCTCGTGATGCACGGATTTCTCGGAATGCTTGATAATTGGGGAAGTTTCGGAAAAGAAGCAGGCGAATATTTTCCGGTTCATCTTTTGGATTTACGAAATCACGGCAAAAGTTTTCACTCGGATTCGATGACGCACAAAGATTTGGCTGATGATATTTTAAATTATATGAATTTTTATAATTTATTAAAAATCAATATCTTAGGGCATTCTCTCGGCGGAAAAGCAGCAATGCAATTTGCTGTAACATTTCCTGAAAAAGTGGAAAAACTCATCGTGGTTGATATTTCTCCGAAAGCGTATCCGTCTCATCATCAGGAAATTTTGAAAGCGTTGGAAAGCGTGGATTTTGATAAAGTGAACTCTCGACAAGAAGTAGAAGAAATTTTAGCAAAATATATTCCTGAAAAATCCGTGATTCAGTTTTTGGCGAAAAACCTTTATTGGACAGAACAAAAAAAACTCGCCTGGCGATTCAACCTGAAAACTTTGTCTGAACATTATAATGATTTCGTTTCCAACGCTGTAAAATTCGGTGTGTTTTCGGGAGAAACACTATTTATTTCCGGTGAAAATTCCGATTACATTTTGCCGCAAGACGGTTTTTTAATAAAACAGCAGTTCCCAAATTCCAAAATTGTGAAAATAAAAAATGCCGGACATTGGGTTCACGCCGACAATCCGAAAGATTTCACCGAAACGGTGAAAACGTTTTTGAAACCGGACTAAACACACTAAATATTATGATAAAATAAACGGCGATATCACAAATTGGCTGACGCGGATATATTAGATTGTTGATAATGAATACGTTAAACCGTGAAATCGGATGGTTTCCGACACTGCCGAACGATTGATTGAGATATTTTTTAACCTGCTGTTGGTTTTTAAAGTGTTCCTGCAATAATTCGTAAATTCGCAGTTTTTAAAATCTTGAACCTTATCACCTTGAATAAAAATGAGTTGGTTTAAAAATATATTTAATAAAGAAGAAAAAGAATCCTTGAATCAAGGATTGGAAAAATCGCGCGTGGGATTTTTCGAGAAGATGACGAAAGCCGTTGTCGGAAAAAGCAAAGTGGATGCCGAAGTTTTGGATGAACTCGAAGAAATCTTGATTGCATCGGACGTCGGTGTTGCCACAACCATAAAAATCATCGAAAGAATTGAAGACCGCGTTTCCCGAGATAAATATCTGAATACCAATGAACTCGACCGAATTTTGCGTAAAGAAATCACCGCATTGCTTTTGGAAAATCCACATTCCGAAACCGGAAATATTGACGAAACCAAAAAACCTTACGTCATAATAGTAGTCGGCGTCAATGGCGCAGGAAAAACCACAACCATCGGAAAATTGGCAAATCAATTCAAATCTCAAGGAAAGAGCGTAGTTTTGGGAGCGGCAGACACCTTTCGAGCGGCGGCTGTGGAACAATTGGTAATTTGGAGCGAGCGAGTCGGCGTTCCGATTGTGAAACAAAATATGGGAAGCGATCCCGCGTCCGTGGCTTTCGATACGTTGCAAAGCGCGATGGCACAAAATGCGGACATCGTCATCATCGACACCGCCGGAAGATTGCACAACAAAATCAATCTGATGAACGAACTTTCGAAAATAAAACGCGTGATGCAAAAATTAATTCCCGATGCACCGCACGAAATTCTTTTGGTTTTAGACGGCTCCACCGGACAAAATGCTTTCGAGCAAGCGAAACAATTTTCGGCGGCAACCGAAGTGAACGCACTCGCCGTTACAAAATTAGACGGAACTGCGAAAGGCGGCGTTGTAATCGGCATTTCAGACCAGTTTCAAATTCCGGTAAAATACATCGGAGTCGGCGAAAAAGTAACGGATCTTCAACTTTTCAACGGCAGCGAATTTGTGGATTCTTTCTTTAAGAAATGAATCAAAACCCCAATCTGTAAGGCAATTCTGCGATGGTTTGGTTTTGAAGTTTGGTGTTGGAAAGCATTTCAAAAGTTCGGTAATTTTCTTCGCCTAATTTTTCTTTCAGGATTTTTGCGGTGGCTTCGTCTTCATCAAAATCTTTAAATAAAAGTTCAATCCACGTTTTTTTCTCGGGATAGGAACTGACTTTATATGAAGGCATTTTCGCGAGTTTTGCGGCATAATCTATCGCATCTTGCAAGGTTCCGATTTCGTCCACAAGTCCGAGTTCTTTTGCGCGAGTTCCGCTCCAAACGCGTCCGCCGCCGATTTCATCAATCTGCTCAAAAGTTTTTTTCCGATTTTGAGTAACGTGATGAACGAATCTTTTGTACGTCTGTTCCACACTTTTGGTGAGCATCGTTCGCGAGCCGTCCGACAAACCTTGAAGCGCAGAAAACATCACGGAATTGGCGTTGGTTTGCACCACATCAGAGCGGATTCCGTTTCGGTTTGCCAATTCTTTAAAATTCGGAATTGCACCGAAAACACCGATGGAACCCGTCAAAGTATTGGGTTCGGAATAGATTTTATCGGCAGCCATTGCGATGTAGTATCCGCCCGAAGCCGCATAATCTCCGAAAGAAACCACAAGCGGTTTTTTAGATTTTAATTGGGCGAGTTCAAACATGATTTCATCAGATGCATTCGCACTTCCGCCCGGAGAATTGATTCTGAAAACCACGGCTTTCACATTTTTGTCGTCTGCAAGTTTTTTGATTTGCTTCACGAAAGTTTCGGAAAAAATTCCGCGATAATTTTCGCCGTTCATAATCTCTCCCGAAGCGTATAAAACCGCGATTTGGTCTTTGGCGAACAGATTATCTTTTTTAAAAGAATCAATGTATTTTGAGAACGAAATTTTGTTTAGTTTTTTAGTTTTATCAATATTTAATTTTAATTTAATTAAATCTTCATATTCGGTTTTTTGAATGAGTTTATCGGCGAGTTTATATTGTAGCGAGAGTTCGGGAATGATGCCGTATAAACTATCGACAACGGTTTTAAATTCCAACGAATCCATTTTTCTCGATGCACTGATTTTTTTGGAAGTGCCGCCCCAAATATCGTTCAGCAAAACGGAAAGTTGCTCTTTGTTTTCGGGAGAAATTTCGTTGTTTAAATAAGGTTCAACCGCAGATTTGAATTTTCCGTGCCGAATCACATCCACGCCGATTCCGTATTTTTCCATAAAATTTTTCAGGAAAGTGATTTCTACGGACATTCCTTTTAAATCTATTCCGCCGACGGGATTCAGATAATATTGATCGGCAATGGAGCCGAGATAATAAGAACCCTGCGAAACCACATTTCCGTAGGCGTAAACGAATTTTCCGGATTTTTTGAAATCTTCCAAAGCGTTGCGAACATCATCCAACTGTGTGATTCCGGCGGAAATATAATCAGATTCTATGCTGATTCCTTTTATATTATCATCATTTTTTGCCTTATTAATCGCCTGAACCACGTCATAAACCATCAGATTTTTAATTTTACTGCTCGAACTGAAAGGGCTGTCGTCATCTTCAGTCGGGCTGTCGATAATATTAGCATTCAAATCGAGAACCAATACGGAATTATTTGTTACCTTTACATCCGGTTTTCCGCTTGGGAAACTGATGGCAATTATAAAGAACAGCAGCATAAAAAATGCAACGTTTACAATAATAAACGCTACAATATTTGCCAATACATTTTTGAAAAAACTTTTCATAGATTCATAAATTTGGGGGATATGTCGCAACGTGAAGTCATTTTGTTACTCGGCAGTAATCTTGGTGATAGAGAAAAAAATCTTTTGCGGGCAACGGAGAAAATAGAGACCAATATCGGGAATATTATAAAAAAAAGTAAAATTATGGAAACAAAACCATTAGAATTTGGTAGTTTAAATAATTTTCTTAATTTTGCTCTGCAAATTGTTACATCTTTTTCACCGATTAGATTACTTCAAGAGATTAAAAAAATTGAAAAAAGCATGGGAAGAACTTCGGATTCTTCGGTGAAGGGGATTTATGAAGACAGGGTAATAGATATTGATATTGTGAAATTTTCGAATATTAAATTCAGAAGTGAAAAATTGGAAATCCCTCATATTAAGCACTTGTATGACAGAGTATTTTCAAAGAAATTAATTGATGAAATAGAACATAAAATAACATAAACATAAACATAAACATGAAATTAAATTTATTACTACTCTTGTTTCTACCCGCAGCGATATATGCACAGGATGGCACTACAATTGATTCCGGGGAACAATATCCGAATACGTTTTCATCCGGTTCTAAAAATATCCATAAATTCGACAACAAATCCAGAAGATTTAGAGATTGGTCTGTTTCCGTAGGTGGAGGCGGTTCATTTATGGCGTTTGCAGATTTGAAGTCTTTCTATGATAAAAAAATGGATTTAGGATGGAACACTTATGTAAGTGTGGACAAACAAATTTCTCATACCGTTGGAATGAGTGTCCAATATCAAATGGGGGAAACCAAACAACGCGGACAACTTCCCGGAGCAATCGGTGAATTAGCTGGTATTGCAGAAGCCCGAACAAAATATCAACAAGTTTCTGTTTTAGGAGACATTAATTTCACTAATCTATTGAGAAGAGTGGATAATCATTCGCCTTACAGATGGGCGTTTCACGGTTATGTGGGAATCGGTTTGCAAGCTTATAAAACCATATTGATAGACGGTTATTTATCTCAATACGCCCCAAAAACATTCCCAATACAAGTTGAACAGAAATTAGGACTTGCTTCTTTTTTCTATCAGGGAGGTTTGGGTGTGAAATATAAAGTATCCAAATTAATAGATGTCGAGATGAGAGGAATGTATATTATGAGTGGAGACGACGAATTTGACGGCGGCGGAACATATAGAGAAACCGCAATTCCCGGACTTGATTACAACTTGATCAACGATACTTATACAGACGATATGATTACCGTTAATTTAGGACTTACGTTCAAATTTGGTAAACACGTTTCTCATTTGACTTGGCATGATCCGCTTGAAGAAATCTATTTCAGAATAGGAATGTTGGAAAACAGTTTGGGAGAAGATATTGTAGTTTGCGAAAGAGGCGACAGAGATAATGACGGTGTTTGCGATGATTGGGACAGACAATTGGATACGCCTGCCGGAGCAAGGGTTGACGGCGCCGGCGTTGCTTTAGATATGGATTTGGATAAAGTGATAGATCTTAACGATAAATGCGTTGTTGAACCCGGTCCTATCGAAAATGACGGGTGCCCGATAATTGAAAAACCGATTGTGGTAGAACCGCCAAAACCGGTGATAAATTCTATAGAAGATATCAACCGAGAACTCGAAGGCATTGAATTTGAACTCAATAAAGCGGTAATTCGCCCTCAATCTTACGGGAAATTGGATAATGCAGCGGATATTATTAAAACAACATTAAATCCTAACGATAGATTTTTAGTCATCGGTGCAACCGATACAAGAGGTTCAGATGCATACAATTTGACATTATCTCAAAAAAGAGCCGATGCTGTTGTGAAATACTTGGTCGGAAAAGGTGTAACCCAAAGTATGCTGATACCGGAAGGACGCGGAGAAAAAGATTTAAAATATCCCGAATGCGACCCTGCTACCAAATGCGAAGAATGGAAAAATGAAGCTAACAGAAGAGTTTATTTTAATGAAGCTAAATAAAAATTTATATCAAAAATCATATTAATAAAAAAAATATACATAAATTATGAAACTAAATTTAGTAATAGCAACCATAGCAATAGCATTACCACTTGCCGTATTTGCTCAAACAGATTCCACTACCGTTGTGAAATCACAGACAGCAACAGTAACCGATTCCATTCCTGCCGTTCTCAACAGAGAAGGATACCCGAACACCTTTTCATCGGGCTCAGCCAACATCTATCCTTTTACCAATAAAGTAAAAAGATTTAACGATTGGGCTATTTCCGCAGGAGTCGGCGTTCCCTTGTTACAATCTTCGGACTTAACCTCCATTAAAAACGGAAACGGAAAAAATCTTTACGGATATTCGGCGTATTTAAGTGTTGACAAAGCCATTACCCACGCTTTCGGATTAAAACTTCAATACGATAAAGGCGAAACAAAACAAGGATGGTACAATATAAAAAATGATGTTCCCGATGGTGCTGCCGGCAGATCAACTGTGGCAGGTAAAACTCAATACGATGCTATTTCTATTATAGGAGATATTAATTTTTCCAATATTTTGAGAAGAGTGGATAATAAATCTCCTTTCAGATGGGCATTTCACGGATATTTTGGCGGAGGAATGCTCTCTTACAAAGCATACCAAAAAAGCGAATATACGGGAGGTGAACAGACTTTAATGACAAAAGAAAAATTCGGCATCAGTTCGCTCTTTATGCAAGCAGGAACAGGCGTGAAATATAAGGTTTCCAAAAGTTTGGATATAGAAGGAAGATTGATGTATGTAGTTTCCGGAGATGATGAATTTGACGGAGGCGGAGATTATCTGGGAGATGGAAATTATGCCACCCCTGCCAATAAAACAGAGGAGCAAATTTCAGACAACTTCTTCAATGTCAGTGTGGGTGTTACTTTAAACATAGGTAAACACCAATCTCACCTATTTTGGCACGACCCGTTGCAAGAAATCTATTACAAACTTGATGTATTGACGGACAAAATTCAAGATGTTGAAGTTTGTAAACAAGGAGATAATGATAACGACGGCGTTTGCGATGATTGGGACAGACAATTGGATACACCTCCGGGTGCAAGAGTGGACGGAGCAGGAGTAGCGTTGGATGCAGATTTGGATGGTGTAATCGATCTTTTCGACTTGTGCGTTACAGTTCCCGGACCTGTAGAAAACAATGGTTGTCCGCTAACACCGCCAACACCGCCAACACCGCCGGAACCAACTCCCGGACCTGGAGTTGTTATCGGTACCGGTACTGAGTTAGAAGGTATTGAATTTGATTTTGATTCGGACAGAATTCTTCCTTCCAACACACCAATTTTGGATAATGCTGTAACTTTTATTAATTCTACAGACGGTTCATACAGAGTAATCGGAGGTACGGATGCTAAAGGTTCCGACGCCTACAACCAAAAACTTTCAGAAAGAAGAGCAAACAGCGTGAGAAGTTTCTTAATTAAAAACGGTGTGCAATCTTCTAAGCTTGAAGCAATCGGCAGAGGTGAAAAAGACCTTAAATATCCTGAATGTAACCCCGCAGAAAAATGCGAAGAATGGAAAAACAGAGCAAACCGAAGGGTTTACTTTGAGACTAAATAATTGTGAGTTTAACAAACCCGAAATCAATAGCGTAGGGCATTGCCCTACGTTTTTTTGTAATTATTAGCTGTAAAGTTCCCAAAAAAGAAAAAAGACTTTGGCTCCACTCAACTTGACAAAGCCATAATCAAAATAAACCGGATTTTATTAAAATTCTAAATGACGTTAAAGACGATACAAATTTAAGAGCCGCTATATTAGTCTTGGAAGATTTCCATCATATAATAATCCCGATCCATATGATTTAGGATTTGACCAACATCATGATATGGTAATGGAGTCCTCCAATTATTTACCACATTCCTTGTTTATTGTTATCCTATATGTTATTATTTGCTTGATAGTTAGAAAAAATGTTTTAGGAATCAGTAAAGTGCATTTTTATGGTTTTATCGGATTATTTATTTTCAAAATACTTACCATTTCTACTGATTTTTTTTGGTGGTTTATAGATTAAATGTTTTACGGACCTCCGCACCTTTCCTTCTCTTTTCGTGTGGTCATCAATAAAAAAACAAAACCATAGTTACCACTTTCCTGAAAAATCACTATCTCTTTGCAAAGAGATCCCCGATGATTTTAAAACTCATCGGGGATCATTTTTTAAGAATCTCCTGAACACTTTTTAAGAGATCAGGGGATGTTCCACCCCGATTGTGATTGATGACTTAAAATATTTTTACGCCGGAAACCGAGTAACAAACATTAACGATTTATCTTACAATACCAGCAGTTACAAAGGCGGAAACGCCCTGATAACTTACGATGCTAACGACAATATGACCAATAGGAATTAGCAATATAAATTATAATTTTCTGAACATGCAGAAATAGAAAGAGATACGGTACTTACGGTTTACCGAATCGTGTAGGAATTGGTGAACAACACGCTGAAACATGCTGCCGCCAAAAATATTTTGGTGCAAACGCAGATGCACGAACGCCTTTTGAGCATCACTGTGGAAGACGACGGCAAAGGCTTTGATACCACCGTTTTGGAGCAATCCAACGGAATCGGCTGGAGCAACATCAAAAACCGCACGGATTTTTTAAAAGGAAAAATAGATTTGCATACGCAAATCGGCAAAGGAACTTCGGTTTTAATAGAAATTCCGGTGTAGCACGATGATGTCGTAATTCGTAATTAATTAAAAAAAATAATTAAATCACATTATTCCTCGTCTCCCTCGTAGAAATCATCGGTGTAGTTGTCTTCTTCGTCATCAAAATGATTGGCATCATCATCAAAATGTTCTGATGAAAGTTCGGAAAATTCATCATGAAAATCATCATCCATCAAAGGCATTGAAGTTTTTTTTGAAAAATCCGAACTTCTTCCGGGCGCTTTCAGTGGAACGTTTCCGAAACGATAAACGGTAATAGGATAATTGACGGATGGTTTTTCTTCACTGATTTCAATCAGTTCGCAGAAAAATTCCCAAAGATCCAGCAAGCCGTATTGAAAATGACCTTTGTCGCCGATTTCTTGAAAAACTTCGTTCAGATAAATGTCTGACATGATTTCGCCGTCACCCTCGTCGCTCATATCTTCCAGAGAGACGGTTTTCAGAATCACGCCTTCATCATCCGGAATATTAAACGCCGAAAGTTCATCGCCCTGAAGACTGAACGCACTTTTGATTCCCAAATGCAAATTCCACAAAGTTTGGCTGTCTTTGATTTCAATATCGCGAAAGATATTTTCCTTTGTGTCTAATACTACCCTGATTTTGTAAACCATAAAAGTTCTTATCTTTTATTTAACAGATATTATTTCAATGCAAATATAAAATAATTGAAAAATGCCAAAAATATTTTTTAAAGTTTTTTTTAATTTTTTTTTGCTGAGTATCCGTAATTACAAATGATTTTGTATCAATAGCATCCTAAATAAAAATTTTGTAATATATCTAACTCTATGATTACCTGTTGATTATACGTGTATTTTGAGAGATGGAATTTTAGAGTATGTTTAAATTTGAACATTCCGTATGACAAAACCATAATTCACAAAACACCTACAAGAAAAATCCTGAAAAAGATAATAAGATTGTAATATTGAAAAATATTATTCTAAAGTGAGGCAGGGGAACCTTAGCCCGCTTTTTTAAAATCTTTTCCCAGACTCTTAATGTAAATTAAAAATGTTAGAAATTATCACTCGTCAAAAACTCAATATTTCTTTTCAAACCGGAAAATTTTGTGCGTTTCACGGCAGATTTTCTGAAGATTTCGGAGAAAATTTCCTGAGTGATTTCCCGCCATTCTTGTTTTTTGAATTTTTGTAAATATTCATTCGCCGCAAATTTCGGCTGCCGATGTGGAACAGAAAACCGATTCCACGGACAAACATCTTGGCAAATATCGCAACCGAACATCCAATTTTCCATCTTGTTTTGAAAATAATCCGGAATTTCATTTTTCAATTCAATCGTGGCATAAGAAATACATTTGCTCCCGTCAATGATTTTATCGGAAACAATGGCATTTGTCGGGCAAGCGTCTATACATTTCGTGCAAGTTCCGCAATGATCGGCAGTTTCAGAATCCGGCAAAAGTTCCAAATCGCACACAATTTCCGCAAGAAAAAAGAAAGAACCCCGTTTTTTGGAAATCAAATTAGCGTTTTTTCCAATCCATCCCAAACCGGATTTTTTCGCCCAAGTTTTCTCCAAAATCGGCGCAGAATCTACAAAAACTCTAAAATGAAAATCCCCGATTTCTTCCCGAATTTGCAACATCATTTCTTTCAAAATGTCTTTAATCACTTCGTGATAATCTTCGCCGTAAGCATATTTTGAGATTTTAAAATTGTCGGTTTCGGGAATTTCGGTTTCGGGAAAATAGTTGTACATCAAGGAAATCACGGATTTTGAATTTTCTACTAATAGTTTGGGGCTCAATCTTTTATCAAAATTATTTTCCATATATTTCATTTCACCGTGATAGTTTTTTTTGAGCCAATTTTCTAAAAATCTTGCCTCGTCTTCCAAAAATTCCACTTTGGAAATACCGCAATTTTCAAAACCGAAATATTTGGCTTTGCGTTTAAAGATTTTCGTATATTTTTCAGGGAAATTCATCTTGCCGACAAAACTAAGATATTATTTTTATAAATTTGCCCGGTCGGATTTTGAGATAAAGACTTGTCCCGATGAATTGGGAAAAATATTGTGCGAAAATACTTTATCAAAGTTCCAAAATCTTTGACAAAATTGTAAATTACAGTATACCATCATCAATCCATGAAAAAAACAATATTATTCACAAGTATTTTCCACATTTTCCCTCTTTGGGGGACAGGAGGTTTATCCGCCCAAACTTGGAAAACCGAAGATCAATACATTCAGCAATTCGCACCTTACGCTGTGGAAGAAATGGAAAAATATAAAATTCCGGCTTCCATCACTTTGGCGCAAGGTCTTTTGGAAACGGGCGGCGGACAAAGCCGATTGGCGCAAGAAGGGAAAAATCATTTCGGGATAAAATGCAAGGAAGATTGGAAAGGAAAAACCATGAAACACACTGATGACGCCCCCAATGAATGTTTCCGCGTTTATGATAATCCGAGAGATTCCTACGAAGACCATTCCAAATTTTTGACGACGAGAAAACATTACGCCAATCTTTTCAAACTCGATATGAAAGATTATGAAGGCTGGGCGCACGGTTTGAAAAAAGCCGGATACGCCACAAACCCGCGCTACGCCTATATTTTGATTGATAAAATTAAAAAATACAAACTCTACGAATTTGACCAAACCAGTTCCAAAGAAGTTTTCTTTACACTGCTGAAACTTTATCCCGATTTGGAAAATGATAAAGGTTTTATGGCTATGGTAAATCCTAACACGGATAAAGTTACCAAAATTCCTGATTCGAGAACAACTGATGCTATTGATATGTCTAATTTTACTAAATTTCCATATGAAGTAGATGAAGATTCTAAAACGGACAAAGACGCTCTGAATTTTATTTTAATTAAAAATCATCCGAACGGAAACAAAAAATACATCGTGATTCCCGCCGATACCAATATCGGTTTCATTTCTAAAAAATTCGGAATCAATGAAAACAAATTGATGAAATGGAATGAATTGACTAACAGCAAATTAAAGAAAAACGACATTCTCTTTTTCGAGGCAAAATCCACAAACGGAAACGTGAAAACCTACAAAGTACAAGCCGGCGAAACGATGCACGATATTTCCCAAAAATTCGGAATCCAACTGAAAAAACTCTATTCCAAAAACCGAATGAACTCCGGCGCACAACCGAAAACCGGACAACTGATTTATTTGCAAGACAAAAAACCGAAGTGATTCCGGCTTTTTGCTTCTTGTTATACTGAGCGGAGTCGAATCGTTTAAAATTAATTTTATTAATAAAATTTCTTATTTTAATGAAAATTCTTCACATCGAAACTTCTTCCAAAAACTGTTCTGTTGCCGTTTCCGATGCAGAAAAATTATTGTGTCTTTGCGAGGAAATTTCCGAAGATTATAAACAATCCGAAAATTTGCACACTTTTGTAGAATGGGCTTTGGAAGGAGCCGGAATTTCTTTGCAAAATTTGGATGCTGTTTGCATTGGCAAAGGACCCGGATCCTACACCGGACTTCGGATTGGCGCGGCTTCGGCGAAAGGTTTTTGCTATGGATTGAAAATTCCGCTCATCGCCGTAAATTCTTTACAAACGATGGCGGAACCTTTTTTAAAACAGGATTTTGATTGCATTATTCCGTTAGTTGATGCCAGAAGAATGGAAGTTTATACCGCAATTTTCCATGGCAAAACGGGCGAGGAAATCTCCCAAACCGAAGCGTTGATTTTAGATGAAAATTCTTTTGAAAAATTTAAGAAAAACAAAATTTTATTCGTTGGGGACGGCGTAAAAAAATTCCGTGATTTTTTCGCTTCATCGGATTGTTTTCCAAATGCGGAGTTCAATGAAAATGTTTTTCCTTCTGCACAATATTTAATTAAAAAAGCGACAGAAAAATTCAACAAAAAAGAATTTGAAAATACCGCTTATTTCGAACCGTTTTATCTGAAAGATTTTCAAGGCGTGAAGAAATCCTTAAATAAATAGCGTCCAAAGATTTGAAAAAAAATTGTATTTTAGTACTTTAAGCCATAAGCGATAAAATCAGTTTTGACTTAATATTGAGTTTCGGTAATAAAAAAAATGAAAACCTCATTATAACCAACTGTTCGATATATTTGGAAAAAAAATCAAAAAAAATATCATTGTTGATATAATAAAATAAATCATATTTTTTGTTGAAATTCAAAATAATTTATAAAAATCATGAAGAATTAAACTAAAATATCAAAAAAAACATTATAAAAAACACATCTAACCAAAATGTTAAGAAGACGATTTTTTATATTAAAAATTCATAAAGATTTGCATTATCGGAAATTTTAACTTTATTTTACAGCCGAAAAATTTTAATAATATAATTTAGTTTAATATGGAAATGAATGTTTCAAATGAGGAGCAAGTAGTTGCTAAAAACTCGGGAGGTTTGAATCCCGCAATTATCATCCCAATTCTATTGGTGCTTGGGATATGTATTTATTTGTTTGTACTGGGTGCACCCGGAAATTTTGAAAATTCGGAAAAAATCGGTGGTGTTTCCGCAATGTTTTCCGATGTAGAAGGTAAAGACATCGAACCTAACTCTTTTATGGGAATTATCTACAAAGGAGGAGTGATTGTACCTGTGTTAATTACGTTTTTAATGACGGTAATTGTGTTTTCCATTGAAAGATGGACGGTGCTTAGAAAAGCCTCAGGAAGAGGAAATCTTGATCAATTCGTGGTGAAAATCAGAAGTTTGCTGAATCAAAATAAAATTGATGCAGCGATAGAAGAATGTGATTCTCAACAAGGTTCTGTAGGAAATGTAGTGAAAGAAGGGCTTACGACTTACAAAGCATTGGCACACGACAACACCTTGAACAAAGAACAAAAAATGGCGGCACTGAACAAAGCCATCGAAGAAGCCACAACCCTTGAAATGCCGATGTTGGAAAAAAATATGATGATTCTTTCAACACTCGGAACCGTTTCTACGTTGGTAGCACTTTTGGGAACCGTAATCGGGATGATTCGAGCGTTCTTCGCTTTGGGATCCGGAGGCGGAACTCCTGACGCAGCTGCACTTTCTACAGGTATTTCCGAAGCGTTAATCAATACCGCTCTCGGAATCGGAACGTCTGCTATCGCCATTATTCTTTACAACTATTACACTTCTAAAATCGACGGATTGACTTATAAAATCGACGAAATCGCGATGTCTATCCAACAATCTTTTGCAGAATTTCACTAAAATATTTTAGGCATTGATTTTGCATTGGAAAAAATTAATCAGAAGTTTAATACATAAAAAATTATAAAAAATGGCGAGAGTCAAACCAAAAAGGCACGGAATTATTACCGATATGACCGCAATGTGTGACGTTGCGTTCCTGTTGCTCACGTTTTTTATCCTCACCACACAGTTTAAAAAACCGGACGTGGAAACGATAAAACCGCCATCTTCAATCTCCGAAACACTATTGCCGGACGCAAGTTTGATGACGGTAGGCGTAACTTCGGAAGGAAAATTCTACTTTCAACCGGTGGAAAACGGTTCGGAAAGATTGGAACTGCTGGAAAATATGGGAAAGAAATACAAAATAGATTTTGATAATGCCGAAAAAGCATCTTTCCAAAGAGTAGTATCCGTAGGTGTTCCAATGTCCAAAATGAAAGAATATTTGAAGATGTCCAAAGACGAGCAGAAAAGTTATAAAAGTCCGACAGGAATTCCTATGGACAGTACGCATAAAGAATTAATCGATTGGATAGAGCAAAGTCTCGCCGTCAATAGAAAATATAAATTGGCGGTCAAAGGCGATGTCAATACAAAGTATCCAAAAGTTAAATATTTATTCGAAGGTTTAAGAGATATTAATTTTCTTACATTCTGGCTGATAACATCACAAGAAGGCAAACCAAATAATTGATTGGAAATGGCAGAAATACAAACACAGAGCAAAAGCGAAAAGGGCGGAAAAGTACGCTCCAAAAAGCAGAATACAAGAGTAGATATGACGCCGATGGTGGATTTGGGTTTCCTTCTCATCACATTCTTTATGTTTACGACCACGTTTAGCAAACCGAATGTAATGGATCTGGGACTTCCGGCAAAACCGAAAGATAAGCAGCAAGAAGACATATCCAAAACAGAAATTAAACTTTCCAACTCCATCTCTGTTTTGATAGGTAAAGACAACAGAATATTTTGGCATCAACAGGATAATTTGTCTCTGACGGATGACAATATGAACGAAACCACTTTGGATAGAGAAGGCATCAGGAAAGTCATTCAGCAGGCAAAATCTCGGGCTGAAGATAAGAACATATTTACCGTGATTATCAAACCGACAGACGATGCGGTATATAAAAATTTTGTAGATATTCTTGACGAAATGGCAATTACAGACAATGAACGATACGGTGTTACCGATGTCAAACCATGGGAAAAAGCCGTTTACGACAGAAAAATATCGACAAAATAATTTTTTTTTAATATAAAAATTTTCAATAATGGCAAATGACATTTACAGCGACAATCTATCATTAGACGAGATTGTTTTTGAAAATAGAAATAAAGAATACGGTGCTTACAATTTAAGGCATATTTATCGCAAGATTTTGACCCGGTCTTTTATTTGGGGAACCGTAATCTTTGTCGTGGCAATCATATCTCCGTTTATATACCTTACCATAAAGCGGGTATTAGCTCCGCCGCAACAAGCAGTGAAAGCAGAATTGGTAGAGATTATTCAAGAAGATAGAATTCTTCCGGAAGAAGAAAAGGAAGAAGAACCGCCACCGAAACAGGAAGAACCTCCCAAACAAGAGATTATAAAAAATGTAGTTCCGGAGCCTGCAAAAGCACCGAAACAGGAAGAGCCGCCGCCAAAAATTTCTGAACAAGTGGAAACCACAACAGGTTTAGTAAAACAAGAGGGGGTTAGAAATGTAGAATACACACCGCCGCCACCACCGCCTTCTACCGGAAAATCAAACACAGCAGAAGTAAAAGTGGATACTAAAAATGTTTATGAAAGTGTGGATCAAAAAGCGGAATATCCGGGAGGTATCAACGCCTTTAGAAATAAATTTGGAAGTATGTTTGACACAGATGCTATTGGCGATGTGGCAAAAGGCGAAGTAGTTTTTGTAGTGGAAATAAACGGTACAATTACGGATATTAAAGTTACAAGTTCAAATCCTGACTTTGTAAAAGAAGCCATAAGAACCATAAATTCCATTAAAACAAAATGGAAACCTGCAAAATTAGACGGACAGGAAGTTAGATCTCGGTTCCGAATGCCAGTTTCAATAGCACCACCGGAATAGTAATTTTATAAAACAGATAAAAAAAAGAGAGGTTTCACAAACTTCTCTTTTTTTATTACTTTTGCATAAAGTCTCGTATTTCACGTCTCGTGTCTTTAAGTCTAAACAAAAATGACAAAATTTTTACACATCATCATCGGAATTTTATACATTGTTTTGGGTGCCGTTACGCTCATCACCAATATATTTATTTTTAAAGAACTTCAACCCGAATATTCCCGACCGCTCGGCGGAGTTTTAATAGTTTACGGGATTTTTAGAATGGTGAGAAAATTCAAAAAAGAAAGAAATGTTTGAAATATATTAGAGAAAACTATGTTAAGATTATTGGTTTGGGGTTAAATTTTGGAAATCAATACCAAAAACAATATAAAAAATCCATCATATTATTGATGACAAAAAGAAAAACGCCAAAAAAATTATGGCGTTTTTTTTTCTTTTTGTAACGTTCTAAAACTTCCAACCCAATGTAATGATGAAAATATTTTGTGTATTCTTCACATCGGAAACCAGAAAATCCGGAGAATCTACGATATAATTCGGACCGAAATATCCGGAATGGTTTGATGTGGCTCCCATAAACTGATTGCTGTATTTTGACGTGATGTTTTGATACGCCGCATCTATGTAAAATATTTTAAAATCGTAGCCCAAGCCTGCAGCAATGGTGTTTCTTTTTCCAAGAATCAAATTGTTGTAAGAGCGATTTCCGATTCCGCTGTTGGAAAACGTGCTGACAGACACCGCATCAAAAGGATTTCCCGAAAAAGCGTAGCCCGCTCTCAATCTGAAATCCGCAATTCTGTATTCCGCACCGATTTTCAGTTCCGAAAGACTTTTGTAGTTGTCTTTAAAAAAATTGTTCAAATCGGTTTCGGCTTCAGGATCTTCGCTGATGTTGTATTTCGGTTTGGAAAGCCCCAAAGTATAATCCACGTTCATCGAGAAATTTTTGTTTGCTACGAAAGCTGCGCTGACGGTCGCTTTGAAAGGCGTGGACAAATTTCGGTCTTCCACTGCGGAACCGTCGTCGGGTTCTTCATAATAGTCATAACCTCTCGAAATGTTCCACCAAGTTGGCGTTTCCAGAGCCAATCCCACGCGGAAATTTTGGTTTACTTTTGCAATCGCGCCGACAGATGCTGAAAATCCGTTCGAAGTTTCGGAAAACGGCGTATATTGTTTGTCGTAAAAATTTCTTGATCCGGTTTCGGTGATAAATCCTGCAGTATCATATTGTTCGAGGGTTGCGGAATGAAAATTCAAACCGATTCCGGCGTAGATTTTATTGTCGTAGTTTCCGGCGATACCAAAACTGAGTTTCGAGAGATTTCCGTAGCGGTCGTAGTAATGTCCTCCAAAAGTGAGATTATCTACACTATTTCCGCCGCCGTCAAAAATTTCATAAGTTATATTTGTATTTCCGCCGGTTTCGATATAGTTTTCGATGGATTGGTAAGAATAATTCACCCCGAAATTCACAAATTTCCACTTGGAACTTTCTCCTGTTTGAAAAACGACAACTCCGCCGGTGTTTCCAATATCGGTTTTATTAATGCTATAACTGTTGGGATTTCCCAAAAAATTAGAAACATTTTTGTTGCCGGTCACGTTCAGCGTAAGCGAAAGATCGTTGGCAATACTCACTCCGATTCCTGCGGGATTTGAATTTAATGTAGAAAAATCTCCGCCCAATGCTCCCATTGAGCCTGCCATTCCTTGATATTTTGCCGTTCCGTTCATTCCCGAATTGGAATAAACATCAACCGTATTTCTAAGGTTTGAAATATCTTGAGCCTGCACCAAACAAGCCGCAGAAATGCTCAAACCAATCAATATTTTTTTTGTCATTTTTTTGTTTTTTTTAATTAATTTAACGCAAATATACGGATTAATATTGCTTTGATTTTGTAGTAGTGTTTGATCTTAAAACAGTGAAATACAAGTTGTAATTCATTGATAATAAATTTATTGACTTTTGTAAAGATAAGATTTGGCATTAATCTGTTCATATTTAAATGTAGCAATCCTGAAAAAGCAATCAATCCTGTGATAGTGAAAACAGGAACATCGTTCATCACTTTTCTCCAAAATCTATTACAACTTTTTCTTTACTTTTGCAAAGGAAAGATTTTTTTATGATGAAAATTTCACAAATCGAGTATTTTTTGCCGGAGCACATCCTCACCAACGAAGATTTGGAAAAAGATTTTCCCGAATGGAGTTCCGAAAAAATCTTGGAAAAAGTAGGTATCGCGCAAAGACACATCACTTCTTCCGACGAAACCGTTTTGGATATGGCGGTGAAATCTTCGGAAAAAATCTTTAAAAATTTTGATAAAAATAACATTGATTTCATCTTGTTTTGCACGCAAAGTCCGGATTATTTTTTACCGACTACCGCTTGTTTGCTTCAGGAAAAACTCGGGTTGAGGAAAAATATCGGTGCTTTGGATTTCAATTTGGGTTGCTCCGGTTTTGTTTACGGATTGGCTCTGGCAGAAGGTTTGATTGCCGCAAACATCGCAAAATGCGTTTTGCTCATCACCGCCGAAACGTATTCCAAACACATTCACAGAAACGACAAAGCAAACAGAAGTATTTTCGGAGACGCGTCTGCTTCGGCGATTATCGAAAAATCCGATTCCAAGAAATACAAATTCTGTTTGGGAACAGACGGCGGCGGCGCAGAAAATTTGATGGTGAAAAAAGGGGCTTTCCGAACAGATTTTATCCCAAATCCAAACCACGAATTTTCGGCGGAACATCTTTATATGAACGGACCGGAAATTTTTAATTTTACCATAGAAAGCATTCCGAATTTGGTGAAAGAAACGCTGGAAATCAACGAATTGTCGATGGAAGATATTGATTGGTTTGTGTTTCATCAGGCGAATTCTTTTATGCTGAATTATTTAAGAAAAAAAACAAAAATTCCTGCGGAAAAATTCTACATCAATATGGAAAACGTGGGAAATACGGTATCGGCGACTATTCCTATCGCGTTGAAAAATCTGTCGGACGAAGGAAAATTGCAGAAAGGGAACAAAGTTTTAATCGCCGGTTTCGGTGTAGGATATTCTTGGGGTGCCACGGTTTTGGAGATTTGAATTAAGATTAATATGAACAATATAATCAAAGATAATTTGAGGAAGTGATAATTTAAACGACCATGACTTGTTACTCGTACCTCCTGAATTAAACTCAAACAGGATAATTCAGGATTGAACTTTGATATTTTAACTTTGAAAAATGAACTCCACTTTTGATATCGCCGAACATACCAACCGAAGTGTTTTTCTGACCGGAAAAGCGGGAACCGGAAAAACCACTTTTTTGAACGAATTTGTGCAAAAAACTTCCAAAAAACACATTGTGGTTGCGCCCACAGGAATTGCTGCCATCAATGCCGGCGGCGTTACCATTCATTCTATGTTCGGACTTCCGCTGCGAACTTTCATCCCGACTACAGAAAGAATTGACGAAAATCTCGCGATGAATATTCCCGATTTGATGCGGCATTTCAGATATCGAAAAGAAAAAATAAAATTGTTACGCGAGGTGGAAATCATCATCATCGACGAAGTTTCCATGCTGCGCGCCGATGTTTTGGATATGATGGATTTTTCGCTTCGCCACATTCGCAGAAACCGGCAGAAATTCGGCGGCGTTCAGATGTTGTTTATCGGAGATTTGTACCAACTTCCGCCTGTGGTTCGAGACGAAAATTTCCTGAAACAATATTACGATTCGCCGTTTTTTTTCGACAGTTTTGCTCTGAAAGATTTTCCGCTCATCACCATTGAACTCACCGAAGTTTATCGGCAAAAAGATGAAAAATTTTTGGAAATATTAAATCATATTCGAGACGGAAATCCTGATGATATTGATTTTGACGAACTCAATAAACGCTACATTCCGAATTTTGAACCCGCCGATGAAGCCTACGTTTATCTCACTTCTCACAACCGAATGGCGGATGAAATCAATCAAAAAAAATTGCGAGAATTGCCCGGAAAAATTTTTCAATACGAGGCTGAAATTCGAGGCGATTTTAAAGAAACACAACATCCGAACGATGAAATTTTGGAATTGAAAATCGGCACGCAAATTATGTTCATCCGAAACGATTCGAGCGGCGAAAAAAAATATTACAACGGAAAATTGGCGGAAATCATAGATTTGGACGATGATGAAATCCATGTGAAAATCGAAAACGGCGATGAAAACTACAAACTGAAAAAAGAAATTTGGGAACAAAAAACCTACAGTTTGGATTCCAAAAAAAACATCATCGAAGATGTGGTCGGCAGTTTCGAGCAATACCCTATTCGCTTGGCTTGGGCGGTTACCATTCACAAATCTCAAGGTTTGACGTTTGACCGATTGATGATAGATGCCGGAAAATCTTTCGCTTCCGGGCAAGTTTACGTCGCACTTTCGCGCTGCCGAACTTTGGAAGGCATCGTTTTGAAATCGAAAATCACGCCGGAAATTGTTTTCAGCGATCATCGTGTGGAAAATTTTCAGTCGGAAACCAATGCCAACGAGAAGTTGGACGAAATTTTAGAATCCGAAAAATACGATTACAGCATCCGAAAAGTTTTGCGAAAAACAGATTGCGTTTGGATGAAAAAATCTTTGGAAGATTGGTATTCATCGGCGGTTCAGAGCAAAAGTCTCGACCAATCCAAATTGAAAAAACTTTATCTTTCCTTGAAAGCGGAAGTGGAAAATCTGAACCAAATTTTTGAAAAGTTTGAACATTTTTTACTTCAAAAAACACAAAAATTTGTATCGAAAAGCGGCGATTGGAACACCATCGAGAAAAAATCCAAAGGCGCGGTGAATTTCTTTTTTAAAAATGTGAACGAAAAAATATTCGATCCGCTAAAAGATTTCTATTCCGAAACCAAAGGTGTGAAAGGTTTGAAACTTTTTAATGAAGATTTTCGCACGTTTTTAGACGATTTAAAAGATTATCTCCAAGATTTGAAATACGTCAAACTTTTGGAAATTTCACTTTTTGACCGAGAAAATGAGGTAAAAATTTCCGCAAGTGTGGATAAAATTCCGAGCCACGTCGTTACGTTTCAACTTTTTGAAGACGGGAAAACCATTTCGGAAATCGCCAAAGAACGCGGTTTGGTGAAGGAAACCATCATCGGACATTTGGCGAAATTTGCGGAAGCCGGATTGTTGGATATTTCAAGAATCATAGATTCCAAAAAAATTAAAATCTTTGAAAAAGAATTTAAAAAGAACCACAATTTTGAACGCTTAGGCGATTGGAAAGAAGTTTTGCCTCCCGATTTTGAATATTCCGAAATCCGTTTGTTGATAAGCCATTTTGGAAAGTGATGAGGTTCAAAACGTTAATCTAAAATTACTTCTGATTTTTGCCCGATGGAATTGATGTCTTTTTCTGCGTTTTGGGCTCTTTCAAAATCGGATTTACTGACAACTCTGGTTTGCGACCACGAATCGTGAAAGCCATCTTCACCCAAAAATGAAAGTTGGTCAACCAATATAATGCCGCGAATGATGTTTCTTACAAAAAAATCTTTGGTTGTCGGTTTTGTACCGTCTATCATTACTACTTTTGTGCCGGTGATAAGTTTGCCGAGACTCCTTCCTTTCGTCAATGTTTCTACAACAAACATTGTGAATATATAAGAAAGTACTGTGATTGATCTGTCGAGAAGCGAGTTCATGTTCTCTAACCTACTGATAACCAAATCATAAGGAATCTCTAAAATAGTGCTGTAAGCAATGCTGCCTATAATCCAAAATATGACGGTCAAAAAATATGCTGTAAATAAATCTATGAAATAGTTCAAAAGTCTGACCCCTTTCGATGCCTTATGACGCTCTACAATTCTTAAGTATTTTTTCATTCCTTATTTAGAATTTGTAATTTTTATAACCTACGATTTGCTGCTTCTCAAAATCGCATAAACTTCTACGGCAAATCCGGCGATGACCAAAAACGGTGCGATTCGGATTCGGAGGATGGAAAAAATCCCGTCGTTCCAATAGTTCGGATCGAAATTTCCTTCCGGAGTAGTGTTCGCACCGGAGCCGAGCATTAATAAAAATCCTGCAAAAATAAGTGCTAAACCGATGAGCATCCATTTATAATTCGCTTTCCCGAAATAAAAATTGTTTTCTGCCGGAACTTCCGTTTTTCTATTTTTTTGTGCCATTTTTTTAAGTGTAATATAAATCGTCCACGCTGGTTTTTAAGAATCGCCAAGTTGCCCAAATCGTGCTGGCAACCGTGATAAAAATTCCCAAAAAGAAAATTCCCAAAATCAACAGAACGAATTGTCCGGTGTTTTGAATGAAAGGTGTTTTGATGGTTTCCGTGAAATAATACCAAACGCCAAACAACGCCAAAATCCCGATTACAGCACCGATGATGCCGAGAATTATCGCCTCGAAAATGAAAGGTTTTAAAATAAATCTTCTTTTGGCACCGACCAATTGCATCGTCTTGATGATGAAACGTTTTGAGAATATTTTTAATCGTATCGAATTGTTAATCAGCACAATAGCCGTAATTAAAAACAAAACGGAAAACCCGAGAATCCATTGCAAAATCCGGTTGAGATTATTGACGATATCTGCCGCAAAATCCGAAGCGTTTTTCACGTCTTTTACACCCGGAATCACTTGCAGTTGTTTGATTACGCCGGGTATTTTATCGGGGGCTACATAATCGGAAAACAGTGTAACTTCCACCGAGGAAGGAAACACTTTTTTTTCGATAATCACTTCGTCTTCTATTTCTATTCCCATACCTTTTTTTGCCTCGATGAACGCTTGATCTCTGGAAATATACCTCGCTTTTTTCACAAAAGATAATTTTTTAATTTTCTCAAACGCTTCTTTTTCCAATTTATCGGTTTTCGCAGCATTGTCGGCATCATAATTTTCATCAAAAAAAGCATTCACCACCAATTGTTCTTTGAGGTAATTGGAATATCCTTCCGCATTGATTAAAATCAAACCGATGAGTCCGACCAAAAACAAAACCAAAGCAATACTTATCGTAACCGTGATGTTGCTGGAGCGAAGTCTTCTTTTGTTAAAATCGTCAAGTGTTTTCGCCATCAGAAAAATATTTTGGCTAAAATATAAAAATCTTCTGATATCTGATAATGACTTGGAGAGTTATAGATTGCTATGAAATTAAATCATTAATTTTTTGCATTATTTAAACATGGAATGACCTTAATTCACTACCTTTGTAAGGTTTTATCAACTAAATTAAACATAAATGTCAAATTATTTTCCGCCTCAGAAAATAGCAGAACAAATTTCTTTTTCAGGAATTTCCAAAGCAAAAATGCCGATTTCAAAATTTATTTTTCTTGCCATTCTCGGGGGTGTTTATATTTCTTTTGGTGGACTTATGTTCCTGCTTGTTGCCGGAGGAATGCCCGAACTGACCGAAACAAATCCCGGATTAGCGAAGTTTCTAAGCGCAGCAATGTTTCCGATAGGACTTATTTTAATCGTGATTGCAGGCGGAGATCTTTTTACCAGCGATTGTGCTACAATGGTTTTTCCGGCTATGCAAAAATCTATAAAACCAAAATATTTGTTGCGTGTTTGGGGGCTTTCATATATATTTAATTTTGTCGGAACTATCATCATTGCTTATTTTTTTGCTTATAAAGTCGGGTTTATAAACACTTCACCGTGGAAAGAATATCTTCATAAACTTGCATTTGCCAAAACACACACCGATTTTTTCACTGCGTTTATCAAGGGCGTCGGTGCAAATTGGTTAGTATGTATCGGCGTTTGGATGGGATTTGCAGCCAAAGACATCACCGGAAAAATAATCGGAATTTGGATGCCGATCATGCTTTTTGTAGCAATGGGTTACGAACACTCCATCGCAAATATGTTTTTCATTCCTACTGCCATTTTTTCGGGTGCAAATATTACTTGGGCAGAGTTTTTTGTAAATAATCTTCTTCCGGTTACCATAGGAAATATTGTTGGCGGAGCAGTTTTTGTGGGTTGTTTGTATTGGTATATTTATTTAAAAAAGCAGTAGCATCACAAACCAACTGATGTGAAGATGTTAATTATTGATAATGAATATTTTAAAATACCGGATTAGATAATTTATGGCATGACCATAAAAAGCACCTTTACAAAAAACAGGCATTCTTTAAAATAATACAGGCTAACTATTTTTCACAGGCTAATTATTGATTTACAACAAATTAAAACAAGTAGATAAATTTACATCTCTTTCTTTTTTAAATTTCTATAGATAAAAGTCTTTATCTTTGCTTTTTAAAAGCCCGAAAAAATGTCTGAAATCTTAGAAAAAAAATCCAAAAACCACGTTCAGCAGAAGATAAAACGAAACGAAGGTATTCCTTACCATGAAAAATATTTTGATGAAATCAACATCAACAGAAGCGCGATTGAACGTCGCGTGAATACTTTAATTTCAAGAAGAACCGTGAAAAAAGAATTTCAAGCGGCTTGGCTGTTGAAAGCCATTTCGATGATTGACCTCACAACACTTGCCGGAGACGATACACGCGGAAATGTTCTTCGCCTTTGCGAAAAAGCAAAACATCCCGTTCGAGAAGATATTTTGGAGAAACTCGGTTTTGGAGATATCAATCTCACCACCGGTGCCGTTTGCGTTTATCACAATTTAATTCCTTACGCCAAAGAAGCCTTGAAAGGAACAAACATCCCGATTGCTGCGGTTTCTACGGGTTTTCCCGCCGGAAAAATTTCTTTGGACGACAAACTTTCCGAAATTCGAAAATCGGTAGCGGCAGGCGCATCGGAAATTGACATTGTGATTTCCAGAGATTTGGTTTTGGAAAGCCGATGGAAAGAACTTTACGACGAAATAAAACTCTGCCGCGAAACCTGCGGAAATGCACACATGAAAACCATTTTGGCGACCGGCGAAATCCCGACTTACACGAAAGTGGCAAAAGCGAGTTGGGTAGCAATGATGGCAGGTTCGGATTTTATAAAAACTTCCACCGGAAAAGAATCCGTGAACGCAACATTGGCGGTGAGTTTGGTGATGATTCGCTGCATCAGAGATTATTACGACCTCACGGGAATAAAAGTCGGCTACAAACCTGCCGGCGGAATACAAAAAGCAAAACAAGCGTTGGATTATTTAATTTTAATTAAAGAAGAATTGGGTAACGATTGGCTCTCACCGGAATTATTTCGTTTCGGGGCGAGTTCTCTTTTGGGCGACATCGAAAGGCAGTTGGAACATCACATTACCGGAAGTTACAGCGCGAGTTTCAGACATCCGATGGCGTAGAAATTTAAACTGCAAAAATGGAATCGAGTAAATTAAACCGATTTGAAGTAGAAAACATTGAAGATTGCTTGGGTGATTTTGAAGATTACTTTAAAATTAAATTTGAAAATGAGCCAAAAACCAACCGCCAACCGCCATTTCGGAAGAGATTTACTTCGAAAGATAAAAAACGCGAATCTTTTTGGGGAAAATGCGCACGGAATCTATTCGCCGCCGTATCGTATGCTGTTTTCATATCAGGAAATTTTAAAACGAAATCCGAAATTCGCCGCCGTCAATATTTTGCTTTATCTGAAAAACAACGAATGGTATTTTCCATTGATGCTTCGCGCTGAAAATCAGCACGATAGACACAGCGGACAAATTTCGCTTCCGGGCGGAAAAAAAGAAAATGATGATGTTTCTTTCGCAAAAACCGCAGTCCGAGAAACACACGAGGAAATGGGAATTGATGAACATTATGTGAGAATTATTCGGGAAATTTCACCGATTTATATTCCGCCGAGCAATTTTTATGTACATCCGTTTATTTCATACACGAAAAAAAATCCGGTTTTTGAACTTCAAAAAACAGAAGCGGTAGAACTGATAGAATTTCCGGTTTCGTCTATTTTAAACCTCGCCGAAAAACCCGAAATGATGATTTTATCTGCAACAAAAGGCGTTGAAGTTCCGGTCATCAATTTTAATGGACACATTATTTGGGGTGCAACTTCAATGATTTTAAGCGAATTTAGCCA
>JAITMJ010000126.1 GCA_031277475.1 Flavobacteriaceae bacterium | reverse complement strand
TGGTTTGATAACGACAGAAGATTATGTAGAAATTACGAACTATTAACGAAAAATTCAGAAAATATGGTCAAATTATCCGCTATAAGATTATTGTTGAATAAAATTTAAACAGGCTCTTAAGTTAGCCTACTCTTTTATCGGATTTTCGGTTTCCTCCGCTTTTCGTTGCAACAAAAATATTTTATACGTTTAGTTCGCTCTGCGTTTTTCCTCTTCGTTACTTGATTTGATGTTTTTTGATTTAAAATTATTTTTTCCTATTGTATATTTCACAGATAATCTCACAGATTGTCTATCTTCATAATTTTGAAAATGATTAATGATGCCATTAAAACTTGACGTATTTTTCATTTTTAAAGTCCTAAAAATATCCGATGCGTATATTGACATTTGCAGGCTTTTATCCAAAAATAGAAGCCTCATTCCCAAATCTAAAGAGGACCGCCCTTTCATCTCGTGAATTGAATAATATTCCGGAAACTGATACCAATAATTAAGTGAAATAAATAAAGTTTTATTTTTATTAAGAGCATACGTATTATCTGTTTCCAAATATGCGCTCCATTTGCTGAAACTCGGAAGCGTTTGCGGTAAGCGAGATTCTATTTTTTTGTAGTAGATATCCGCAGAATTATAACTCTCCCAATTTTTAAAAGGATGAAATGTGTAATCGCTCGCTATTCCAAAAGAAAGTTCATTATAATAATTTTCATATTTGGTTGCGGAATTAATATTATCGTTTGAAAGATAATTTACCTGATCGTAGTTGTTTTTAGACTTGCTAAAGTATATGGAACTCGTCCATTCTTTGTAATTATAATTTAATTCAAAGTTGTGTATATAATACGGTTGTAAAAAAGGGTTTCCTTGTGATGTTGTATATTGATTTATGTATCTCACAAAAGGATTTAAAGAATTATAATATGGTCTGCTTATTCGTTTACCATAATTGAAATTTATTGAATGGTTGTCATTCGGCTTATAAACCACATATAAAGTTGGGAACAGTTGTGAGTAATGATTTTTATTGGTTTGATTGAGATTATGAGAAAACCCTTCTGTTTTGGTATCTTCCAAACGCAAGCCGATTTTTGTTTCCCAATGTTCATTCCATTTTCTGTTACCCGAAAGATAAACAGCATAAATATTTTCTGTATAATCAAAAACATCGCTTTTATCGGTTTCGAGAATTGGAGTTCCGGAATTTAAATCATAAAAATTAATGTCGCTGTTGTTTTCTGTGTACGAGATTTTTCCACCGTAAGAAATTTCAAAGTTTTTAAACTTTTGTTCTACATCCACTTGAGCGGCATAATTTTTTATTTTTTGATTGCTTCCATTTTCCGCAGTATAATCGTTGTTTGGAATATAATTTATAAAATCGTCATATTGTTTGGTTTCAAAAAATCTCTGACTATCCGCTTCATAATCAAAGTAATCTGCATTGAAAGTAATATTACTTCCCAAAGAATCAAGTTTATATGAAGTATGAAAATTCAGGCTGTTGTTGTTTCTTTTTCTTTCGCTATCCGATAATGTTTGCAAAAGATAGTTTTGTTGCGAATAAACTTTGGCATCGTTTTGCTCATCTACAATAATGTTGTTTCTATTTCCCAAATATTGAACTCCGGCGGAAAATTTTTTACTAAAATCGTAATCTAATCCTATGTTGGAACTGATATTTGCGCCGTAATCATTTTTTATTTTGCTTAAAGAATGATAAAATTTGTCTGCATATTCAATATTATTTTCTTCGGTTCTGTAAAAGGCTACTCCATCCGAATGGCTTAAATTTCCGTAAACCGAAAATCCGTTTTTATTGTAGGTTAAATTTGCAGATTGGCTTTCCTGTGTATATTTCGACTGTCTTAAAGATGTATTGATACTTGCATTCCAATTATTTCGTTTGGCTTTCTTCAAAACAATATTCACAATCCCGGAATTTCCCTCCGCATCATATTTCGCAGGCGGTGTTGTAATCACTTCAATACTTTTAATATTATCTGCAGGAAGGCTTTTTAAATAATTCGTCAAGTCGTCGCCGGAAAGTTGCAAAATTCTATCGTCAACCATCACGGAAACGCCGCTTTTGCCAACGATGGAAATTTGGTCGTTTTGCACACGCAGACCGGGCGTAACTTTCAGTGCGTCAATCGCATCGCCGCCTGCGGCGGAAACAGAATTTTCCACGTTGAAAACCAACCTGTCTACTTTTCTCTCGATGAGTTTTTTATTTGCAGTAATCTCCACCTCTTTTATTTGTTGTTCTACAATTTTATTGATGGAGTCTTGCGGTTTTTTTTCCTGTGCGTAGGAAAAAACCGACATAAGTGGAATGATACAGAATATCGGATTGAATACATTTTGCATAATCTAACTTTTAAAACTCCTCAAAAGTATTAAAAAATGACTTCAATCCTTAATGTTGGGACAAAGGTCAAAAAAAAATTATCAATGATGCCTTGTAAAAATGAATAATTTATTACTTTCGCGAATAATTTATAATCATAATCATGGGAAAATCAGAACACAATACCATAGATAACGTGGCAAGAAATATTCGACAAATTCGTGAATTAAAAAATTTCACACAAGAACATATGGCTGACCAATTGGGGATTTCACAACCACAATATGCAAAAATTGAAAAAGGCTCTGCTATTCTAAAAATTGACCGTCTGCAAGAAATCGCCGATATTTTGGAAGTGGATTTAGCCGCACTTCTTACCACCAATAATATATTTAACTTCGTGTTTAATTCTACTGCAAACCAAAGCGGGTATTATATTAATAATCAACATAATTCTATGGATATTGAAATGCTTCGGACAATTATTAAAGAAGAAATTAATAAGATTAAATGACCTCATTTGACGAAGTAAAAAAACTTGAAAGAGTAATTTTAAACAATCGGATTATCTTTTAAAGTCATAAAATTTCTCATTACAAGCATTAATCTTAAACCTCGAAGCATCAAATTTGAACCTAAAAGCCTTAACGTTCAACTTCAGAGCCTCAACGAAGAAGCAAAAAGCATCAAATTTGAACCTAAAAACCTCAACGAAGAATCTCAGAGCCTCAACGAAGAACCTAAAAGCCTTAATGTTGCCCCCTTCGTGAACTACGTTCGCAGACTTTTCGTCTGTGCTCAGGATGACAATCGAAACTTTTTTGTTTCCCCAACAACTTTGACAAATCCTGAATTAAATTCAGGATCAAACTTTGTCAAAGTGTTAAACCTCAATTTTTGTCCCGCCCGTACGGGCGGTTCTCGTGGAGGTTGTATTCATCCGCAGGCTTCGCTTCGCTTGCCTGCGGTTATTCACATTCAGCCCTACGGGCTGCCCCATTTTTGCTTTAGGCAAATGGCTTTTGGCTGTTTGCACTCTGTGTTGTCAGGCTACTCTCGTCCTTTAAGACGAGATCAAAGTCCTTTTTTTTCTGTCGTTTCAGTCGCTGATGTCTCTATTGTCCTTTTTCTTTTTAGGGATATCGTCTTTAAGGACGATATGACTGTGGCGACCTTTGTTCCTACAACTTTGACAAAGATTCGGAACTGTGTCAAAGTGTTAAAAACTCAAAACTTGCAACTCGTAGCGTTTCGATTTCGCTCAGGGTGACAAAAAGCCCCCTGCCCCCCGAAGGGGGAAACATTCCTAATACTATTCGCTTTTGTTCTGCGTTGTCAGGCTGACACTTCGACTTGTCATTCTGAGCAATGTCATCTTGAGCGAAGTCGAAGGGCTGTCGAAGAATCAGTGTGACCTGTCGAAGCCCTTTTGTTTAACCCCTTCATCTTCGTTCAGGCTGTCCAAAAATAAAAATCCCGCCAAAATTTTCGTCTTGGCGAGATTTTAAAGATTGGAAAAAGTTACTAAGAATTTTCCGGATTTTGTTTGGCTTTTCTTTTAGTAAATCTTGCTTTCAAATCTTCATAAACAGGCGTCGCCGTAGGAATTC
>JAITMJ010000010.1 GCA_031277475.1 Flavobacteriaceae bacterium | reverse complement strand
ATTATCCTTTACAACCGTTTGTGTGATTTTTCCGGTTTGGGAAAAAACCACACAAGCAGGAAAGATTAATAATAGTGTTAAAAAAATAGATTTTTTTATTTGAATAAATTTTAAAATTGCCTCCAAGATAAAAAATGTTTTTCATATACACAACACTTTTCCCAAAAAAATGCAAAATTGATATTTGCACATTCAAAATAATTTTTATCTTTGTTTCAATAACCCCTAAAAATTTTAAACCAATGCCACCAATCTACGAAACCGGCCACCTCAAAAACATCGCCAACTTCCAAGACCTCATCTCATTTTGCGAAGGCTACGGCACAGCCTACAACCCCATAAAAGAAAGTTTAAAAATCGCTCAACTCCAAACCCTGCATCAAGATGTACAAGATAAATTCAACGAAACAAAAACTAAAAAAGTAACCTTCGACCTCGCAACAAACGATCGCCAACTTGCCTTTGCAGACCTAAAACCCCTCGCAACAAAAATCATCAACGCCTTTTCAGTTTGCGGCGCAGACCCCCTCGCAGTCGCAGACGCAAAAACCATCAACCGAAAACTACAAGGCTACTCCAAAAAACAACAGCCCCCAACCCCCGAAGAGGGCGAAGGAAATGAAGGAGAGAACGATTCACCCCCTTCGGGGGACGGGGGGCTTGCATCCACCTCCCAACAATCCTACGACCGCCTCATAGACCACTTTGACAACTTTATTCAGATTTTACTGCAAGCCCCCGCCTACACCCCAAACGAAGAGGACATCAAAATAGAAACCCTCCAAACCAAACTCGCAAACCTACAAGCCGTAAACACCGCACTCGTAGCCGCCTACACCCCATACAGCAACGCCATGATAACCAGAAACGACGCCCTTTACAATCCCCTCACAGGTCTCGTGCAAACCGCCAAAGAAGTAAAACTTTATGTAAAAAGCGTATTCGGAGCCACCAGCACACAATACAAACAAGTTAGCGCAATAGAGTTCACCAAACCCAGATAACATACTTTATCAAAAAAATCAAAATCACCACAGTAACTTTCAAAATTCCAAAAGGGATATCTAAAATTCATGAAGTTGTTTTCAAAGTTAATGCAGTGGTGGTCAAAATTATAAAAGGAATTTTCAAAACTAACGCAGGGGTTTTGAAAATTAGCACCCAAACTTTCAAAACTACCACCAGCGTTTTCAAAATTAGCACCCAAACTTTCAAAATTAGTACCCGCATTTTCAAAACGACCACCCGCACTTTCAAACTTCAAACATCCTAAACCAAAGAAAACCTGCAACTTTCTTTTTTCCAATTAGACGATCCGGTTTTGGAAAACATCCGCGAAGAACTCACAAAAATAGACATCAATACTTTAACGCCCATCGAAGCACTGATGAAACTGAATGCGATAAAAAAGATGATTGGGAGGTAGTTGGCGGCTGGCGATTGGCTTTTTGCGGCTGGCACACAGATGACGCAGATTTTCGAGATTTACACAGATTTAATCTCTCGTGATTTTTTGGTTCTTGGTTTTGGGGGTTGGTTTTGTCGCGTTTTTCTACTTTTACGTCATTGCGAGCTTGACCCGCAATCCTTTCAAAAATTATCTCACTACAGAAGAAAACATAAGGACGAAAATTTTTCGCCCCATTTAATTATTAATTTTCATATGAGTACACCTTAGCTGATGAAAAAGCGGGCGTTATCGGCAGTGCATTTTTAAATGATGCAGGAAATGATTTTTTTACCCTTTTCATACAATTTCTCATATTGTTCAATAATGCTGATAAACAATTCTTTCAATTCACCTTCGATATTTGTTAAATATTTCTTTTCACCGTCAGCATACCCAATGTGATATTTTTTGTCATCAACCGAAAAAGTATAATAACCTTCGCCGAAATATCTGTTATAAATATTATACAGTTTTATTTCGTGTTTTTTCTCAAAATCATTGATAAAAAACGTCAAAACGGGGTCTTTTGGATTCATATTTTTAGTTTTTAAATTTCTGTCTTATCTGTTCTAACTTTTCCTCTTCTTCGTCTGTGTCTGCGTCAATTTGCGTTACCAATGTCCAAAAATCAGGTTTTGTCTTTATTACCAAAAACGCATTTTCATTTTCAAGCCGTACCAAAACTTTACGCAGACTATTCAAATAATCTTCTTCAAATTCATCATCATCAAAATCGTCTGCATTTACGATTGTTTCAAATTTTTGTTGAATAGATGAATATGTTTTTTTCCATAAATTGCCAATTTCCGCAACATCACATTCCATCACTTCATTCGTCCAATCGGACGGATAATAGCCTTTTTCTTTAAGATTTACGCTTGTGTCTGTGTCAAAACTTAAAGAAATGTTGCCTCCTGAACTCGCACAGTTAAAAGCAAAAGCGCCAAATTCTTTGTTTTTAAATTCTTCGCTATTGCCTAATATTTCAAGAGATTTTTTTGTCAGATTGAAAACTGTATCTTCAAAATCTGTTTTTTGCTTAAATTCTGTCCATTTCATATTTTTGCCTTTTTGTGTCCTTTTCGGACGGTTTGTATTTTCAACTTATATTCGCTATTATTTCCAACTCAACCAAATCACAAGCACGCCGACAAGAAAAACAAAAAAACTGACTGTGCCGAATATGATTCTCGCCGTTTTGCGTCCGAAAAGATTTACCCAACCGTCAAGTTTCGTCAAACTGTAAGTTGTTCGGCTCACATCTCCAAAAATCCAATTCCAATCGAAAACCGAACCCAGAAACAGCAATAATCCCATCAAGGCAATCAGTGCGCCGAATGCTGTCGGGTTGTTCGATAAAAACTGTTGTATTTTGTCAAAGATTGAGGGGTTGTTCATTTACACTATTTTTTCTTTCCCATGTAATAAATGCCTCACGCCCCAAATTTTTATCGGGGTCTCCACAAAGCGGCCAAGTCACTTTTAAACTCATTAACGGCTCAAAGGGCAATGGTCCATCATAAACTATTTTTGGGTCAATATTTCCTATTACTTTCAGGTCTGCCTTGTTTCTTCTTGTATAAACACCTATACAAGTTTCCTTTTCATAAAAAGGCTTAAAATCTTTGGGTTTATATCTTTTTTGATATTCAAGTGTATAAAGTCTTTCAAATTCCAACGGAACAAGTTCATCCATATTCAATTCAGAAAATAAAATTTCTTTTTGAGAAATAATCGGTGTTATTGCGATATGACACATTGGATAGAGTTTAGGTGTTTTTTCTCTTTCGGAAAGCACAACGGCAATTCCCCAAAATCCTTCTTCCGGATTTGTCAGAATAATATCGCCTTTGTTGAATAATTTAGTTTTTGACATTTCTATTTTAATTTTATTTGTTTAATTTTTAACTTCATTGTCCCGTTATGCGTTCGCCTCATATTTTTATGTTCTGAAAATTTCTTAAATGCAAAAAACAGCATACAAAGGGACTGATTTTATGCCGTTTTCAAAGCTGAAATTTTTGGCGGAAATGAGTATGGAATACGGAAATATTTGCTGTGAAGTTACAAAATTTTTCATACGAGCTGCGGCGAGATTGATGTGAAAGCGGGAGTTGGCAGCAGGGCATTTTGTGTTATTGTTTTTCTTCAAACACATAATCATTCAATTTGTGGTCGAAATATAACTGATAAGTTTTATTGGGCTCTGCTATTATTTTCAATGTTTTTTCCCGTTCTGCAATTGCTTTCATTGGGTTTGTTTGTGGTGCAATGGCTCTTAAAAAATTCCATTTAAACCATTGATACCGCACAATGATTGTGTTTTCGCCCAGAGGAAAATACCAACCGTACTGCTTAAAGTCGTTGAACAAAACAGGTTTTTTGTCGTTAATTTCCAACACTTCTAAAATATCGTTTCGGAAAAGTGCAGTGTGTTTGAAATAACACTTAACAGCATTGTATTTTTTTGCAAATTCCTCGCCTTTTCTGTTTTTGCGACGCATCCACAAAAACAAAAACGGCATATAAATTAATGCTACACCAAGAAAAAACAGCAATACAATTTTTATGATTTTGATATTATCCATTGTTTAGACACGTTTTGTTAAATGATCGGCATTAGTCGTCAATTTCAAGAAATTCAGTAAGAAAATCATTAAAACTGCCCCATTCTTGGTCAAAATCTTCGTCTAACAATCTTTGCAGATTTGCACCTTCTATTAATACAACAGAATCATTGTCTTTATTATACAACAAATAACATTCAGTCGTATCATCTGTCAGTGAAATGTAATTTGTCGGAACCTTGTCAAATGTATGAATTTGGTAATTTGTGCTCGTTTTCGTATAATCTATCAAATCTCCTACGACATCAAATAAATGTCCCTCACATCCATTTATTTCATCGCTGTATTGAGACATAAACTCCACAAAACTTGAATTTTTATCAAATCCGTTTTCAATTAAAAAATTTCTATACTTCTCTTGATATTCAGGAAGTAAAGCGTCTTCGTTTTCTTTCAACCATTTAGTAATCTTTTTTGTCAACATATCGTTTTCTTTTTTGCCTTTTCATTTTGTTTCTTGTTCGCTTTTTATCGGTGGCAAAGGTAAAATTTTTTGGCGGAGTTTTTTATCACACAGCAAAAAAATCCGTACCAATCCGTCCAATCCGTGTCATCCGTGTGCTAAATTGTGTGCTGCATTTCCTCCATCGTATCATTAATCTTCTCCACATTCAAACTTCTTGCGGAGGCGTCGAAAATTTCTTTGTAAACGCCGCCTTGCCGATAGGCTTCTTCGTGGGTGCCGCTTTCCACCACTCGTCCCTGTTGCATGGCAAAAATCATATCGCTGTCTATAATTTGCGAAATGGAATGTGAAATGATGATGACGGTGCGGTCTTTTTTAATGGCGTCGAGCGAATTTTTAATTTGTTCGGTGGCAATGGCGTCGAGGCTGGCGGTGGGTTCGTCGAGGAAAATAATGGGCGGATTTTTTAAAAACATTCGGGCAATGGCAATGCGCTGCTGCTGTCCGCCGGAAAGCGCCAACGCCGAACTTTCGTAGCCTTTGGGCAAGGCAATAATCTGTTCGTGAATGTAGGCTTTTCGTGCCGCATCTTCCATTTG
>JAITMJ010000004.1 GCA_031277475.1 Flavobacteriaceae bacterium | reverse complement strand
ACATTGGCTAATATAGGTTCCGTGCTTATATTCTGCAATAAATGTATATTGATTTTCTGTTACTTTTTGCATTTCTACTATGATTTCTCCACTCCCCCACTAATCTTTCATTTGATTTCTAAACCTTACCGAAATCCAGCATTAATCATTTGCAGATTTTGGTTTCCGGGGCATAATACATCGGCGTTTAGTTGATTTAAAGGGAGGTCTGCGGTGTTTAGAATTTGGTGCAAATCTCTTGAATTTTCGCCGATTTCTTTGAAAAAAGGATTAAAAAAAGCAATAGAAGGAAAATAAAAATACATTGGTGAATTTACTGTGTCAGCCGTATCACGCGAAAACCTTTGTTTACAAAAGCACCGTTTCCTTTTCTTTCAAATTCAAATCTTGTGGCAAGTTGCGTTTGTATTTTTCCCATTTGTGGCAAAATTTCGCCTTTTTTGTTTTCGCGCGAAAGCATATCGTTCACAATGTCGAAACCGATAACGCTGTATTTTGAAGGTGTTTTGCAATATTTTTTCTTGAAATCCGATAGAATTTCTTTCTCGAAATCGCCTTCGTTGTTTATTTTTCTGTCCATTAAATAAATCAAATTCACGGCTCCCAATTCCTGTATTTTCTTTTCAAAAATCGGGGCGAAATACATACTGAACGCTTTCACGCCGGAAGTTTCTTTTCCGAGTTCTATCATTCGGTTTCCAAAATTTTCGCCGATTTGGTCTTTATCATTCGCCAAAATTGCAATCACCGGCGCAGATTGTCCCGTCATCATATTTTTATCAAGCACGATTTCCGAAGGATATTTTACCAAAATGATGTTCGCATTTTTCAGTTGTTTTTCCAAACCGGTTTTCAGATAATCGGCGTTGTTTCCGTCGTCATCCGCAACAATATAAATTTTTTGATTTTGGTAAACACTTTTCACTTCTTCGATGATTCGGTCTGCGTAAGCCTGTGCTGCGGTTTCCACGATAATCAGATTGCCGAAACCGTATAAATCTTCGGAATTTGCAAACGGGGCAACCACCGGAATTTTGCTTTCGCCGACATAATCCAAAACGTCCAAAACGTTGGATTTGAAGAAGGGTCCAATAATCAAGTCTGTATTTTCGGGATTAATTTGGATTAATGAATTTTTAAAATTCTTTTCGTTTTGTGCGTCTATCACTTTGATGTCGAGTTTCATTCCGTTTTTCACATTTCTTTCTACGGCTAATTTTGCACCCGCCAGAAAATCCATCGCCATCGTTCTGTATCCGGAATCGCCGGAATCAAAACCGAAGGGAAGCAGGAACACGACGCTGATTTCATCTCCGGATTTTTTATATAAAGTATCGGCTTTTTTAATTTTCAAAACCATTCCCGCTTTCAAACCGCCGGAAAGATTGGGGTTCAGTTCCAGCAAATCGTCCAAAGAAATCCCAAATTTGTTCAAAATTTTGAAAACCGTATCTCCGCTTTGAACGGTGTAAGTGATGTAGTCGTCGTTGGCGATTGGCGATTGGCTTTTGGTTTCTTGCTTTTCTTCGCTTTTCTTTTGTTTCGTTTCTTCTGTAATTGATTCTTGACTCTTAACAAAAATCACATTTCCGGGGTGCAAACCTTTTTCTTCCAAGCCCGGATTCAGCGCAAAAAGTTGATCTTTGCTAATGCCGAATTTTTTGGTGATTCGGTAATAATTATCTTTTTCCAAAATGGTGTATGTGTTTTCATTTTTAATATCGTCTTTTGGGGTTTCCGTTGTTTTCGGGGTTTCCACAGTTTCTGCAATTTCGGAATCGCCATATTTTTTGATGTTTTCTTCGGGTAAAAACAAGGTTTCTCCGATTTTCATTTTGGAATCCAAATCCGGGTTCAGTTTTCGGAGTTCGGTTTCGGAAATATGGTATTGTTTTGTGATTCCGTATATCGTTTGTTTTGGTTTGAGGACGATTTTTCCTAATTTTTCATCGGTTTTTCCGGAAGATTTTGCGCCGGATTTTATCAGTACCGTTTCCCCGATTTGTATGCCTTTTTCTTTTGTTTTGGGGTTTAATTTGTAAAATTCGTCCAAAGACATTCCGTATTTTTTTGAAATTCCGTAGGGTGTATCGCCTTTCACGACGGTGTATTTTTGCTGAGAAAATACTGCACTTGCAATGAGCAGAAAAAGAATGATGAAAATATTTTTTAACATGGGGAATCTAAATTTATACAAATGTAATGTATCAAATTTATATTTGAAAGTCTTTGATAAAATTTTAATTTAATCGTGGATATCATTGAATACAAAAAAACACCTCTGTTCTTTTTATGAAACAAAGGTGTTTTGTTTTGATTTTTATAAAAAATTACTCTTTAATAATTTTCTGCGATACGGTTTCTTTGTTCGTGGTTATTTTCACGATATAAGTTCCTGCAAGATTTTTAGATAAATCCACGCTCTGATTTTTTGTATCGAGTTTGGACATTTTGGAAACCAATCTTCCGGAAGCGTCATAGACTTCATAGGATAATATTTTATCTTTGGAAGTTATTGTGAACAATCCTTTGGTAATGGTCGGATATACGTTCACACCGGAATTGGCATTGGCTTCACCGGTTGCTAAAGTCAAACATTCAAAAGAGGCTTTCCAGCCGGATAATTGCAATCCGCCGTCTGAAATGAATCTTACCGTAATCGCACCTTGAGGATTGGTGGCTTCAAATGGTCCCGGAATGGTATTTCCGTTCACTAAGTTTCCTCCCGGAAATCTTGGCGCTCCTATGTTCACTCCGTCATGAATATTCATATAGTCGTAGATGGTTGGGTCTGCCGGTTCAACATCGAAATGAGTGAAAGTCATTTTCAATTTTTGAGACGAATTTGCAGGACGGAATGTTTTTGTGATACTCTGATTATTTTCATAGTTTCCGGTTTCTCCGCCGGTATCCATGAAAGGAATTCCGCTACACCAGTCGGCATCTGTTAAAATCATCGTCTGTACTTGGAAAGAATTAGGATTGGAGCAATCTGTGGTTCCAACCTGTATTTTGTAGTATGTTCCTTCGGAAAGTCCGTCAATATTTACCACTTTATTGGTTGTAGTATCTTCCAATATTATTGTTCCGTCAAATTTTGAAACTCTGTATCGCCAACTTGTTGAAGTATTATCTACTATGGTAAATGTCGCAGAATTTGTAGTAATATTCGAAGTGATAACATTGGTTACGGTCAATGCACAAGAAGTGATGCAATCTATACCCAGACAACCTCTTGCTTCTATAGTACTGATGATTAATGCTTTGGGTTGAGGTCCGAATCCGTTGGCAAAATTGATACCGGAACTTGTTAAATGGCAGTAGCTCATAATCGTTCCTCCTTCCGTTGGCGGCGGAAGCGGTCCATTACAACCTTCACTGTTTCCGGAAGCGGGTCCGCAACCATCAATTGCCGTGCCGTCTCCGTTCCAAAAGCAGGCATGTGTGTGCGGTGAACCGAGATTATGTCCGAGTTCGTGCGTCATCGCTTCGATATTCCATGAATAAACAGGAACATTGTTATATGCGAGACCGACTCCGCAATACGAATATTTAAAAGTTGTACACAGCGCATCCACATAAGCAACACTTGTGTTGATGGGAGCTTTTATTAACTGTGCCACATCTCCGTCAAATGTTGTACGTGTAGCCCGAAACTGTGCTAAAGCATTGCCGTTGGGGGGATACGGATCCGCTGTTGTCCATATCATAATATCGCTCATTGCAACCGTGATGTCATCATTGTTGTATAACGTTTTGATATTGTTGAACATCGCCGTCAGCCAGTTTGTGGTAGTGGTTGTGTTTGAACCGTTTTGGATGTATAAATTGTTGGCAACTTCAAAATAAATTCGCACGCAATTGGTGGTCAGTAAGTTTGAAGGATCTACTTTCGAAGGATCAAACGGAGTTCTTTTCATTTGATTTTCAGGAAGTTCATCGACTCCGCAAACAAAAGGATTGGTTCCGGTAAGTTTGGCATCATTATATGAAACATAATCTTCGGAATTTTTCACTTTGCCCAAAACCATATTTCCGACATTTAATTGTGAAGCTACACCAACCACATCATCATCAAAAAAACTAAACGCCACGACTGACGTTTCATCGCCTTTTACAATGCCTTGATAATAAACGCCGGGCGTATAATCCACATAACCTTTGTCGGTTTCTACTCTAAATCCGTCTGCGAAAATGTTGTGTTTCACCAATTCTACGGTTACATTTCCACCCTCAAACGGGAAACTCATTTCCAAGGCATCGGGTTTTTCGGAAACTATTTTTTGAAGTTCCGTTTTTTGAAGCTGCAACACCGTGATATCTTCGGCGGCGCTTTTGTACAAGTTCTGTTTTTGCACAGAATAATTTGCTGTGAAAGGTTCGTATTTCACAAAGTTTTTTCCTGCTCTGTGGTAATCCTGAACTTTCTTAGCCATCGGTTTCAAGGTTTGCCCCATCGAAAACGAGAACAAAAGTCCGGAAAAGATTAATAAAATTTTCTTCATTTTTCTTTAATTTTAATTAGCGAAGATATGAAAAAAAAATGATTTGATATTAACATAAAATAAATACAGATTAAACGCATTAAATTTTTAACCGTTTTTGATATTTTAGTTAAATATATTAATTTTATGAATTATTTTGATATAATCTAAAAAGAGGATTTACGGTTTTTTGTTTATTCAAAATTATTGTTTGATAATTTTTCGGACAGCGGTTTCTTTATCTGTGGTTACTTTCACAATGTAAGTTCCTGCGAGATTTTTAGATAAATCCACGTTTTGACTTTTCGTGTTGAGATTAGATATTTTTGAAACCAATCTTCCTGAGGCATCATATATTTCGTATGATGAGATTGGATTTTTGGAAACTATTGTAAATAAACCTTTGTTAACGGTTAGATATATGCTAATTCCGGAATCTGCGGTTTCGTCGGTTGAAAGAGTTCCGTCTATGCATTGAAAATCGGCTTTCCAACCCTGCGTTTCCGATGTGTTGTTTGAAACGAATCTTACGGTAATTGCTCCATCAGAATTGGTTGCCTTGAAAGGTCCGGGAATGGAGTTTCCGTTCAGCATATCTCCGTTCAGAAATACTGGTGCCGATGTACTTGTTCCGTCGTAAATCGTCATATAATCATTTGCGGGCTCAATATTAAATTCGCTGAAAGTAATTTTCAGTTTTTGAGATGAGTTCTGCGGATAGAATGTTTTTACAATATCTTGATTATTTCCATAATTTCCGGTTTCTCCGCCGGTATCTGTGAAAGAGATTCCACTGCACCAATCGGCATCTGTTAAAATAATAATTTCTGTTTGGAAAAAGTTGGGATTAGAACAATTTGCACTGATTAATATTTTATAATAAGTTCCTTCGGAAAGTCCTGAAATATTTAAGATTTTGTCGGTTGTAGTTCCCTCTTGCACCACAGTTCCGTCAAACTTTGAAACTTTGTATTTCCACTCGGCTGAAGTATCATCTGTTATGGTGAATGTTGCGGAGTTTGTGGTAACGTCTGAAGCAACGATATCAGTTACTGTTGATACACAAGCGGTTAACAATTCTTTGGGATACAATGGACCTATTTCCTTGCCTTTTTCATCATGGCGAATTTTCACACATCTGCATGAAAATCCGAAATAAGGATCATTAGAATATACATAAGGAGCATAATTATTATTAAAGAAACCCGTACTGACCGGTCTTCCCCAGAAAGCAGGACTCAAGGCTGCCATCCAAATATTCGGAGAACTATAGTTTACGAAATTATATGTTGATGGACCGTGTGGGTCATTAGCCGTTACGTTTCTCACTCCGCGAGCACCGGAATTTGGATAATTTCCAACTTTGTAATCCGTATTTTGAAATAAATAGCCTACGTTAAAACCGGAGTTTGTGACGGCTTGTCCGGAATAATTCGTGGGACTGATGGAGTAAAATACGCCCGGATCCAAGCCTTTTTTAGACCATGGAGAAAATCCTTCGTTGAAAAAATTGAACCCGGAAGTTGCCTTAACTTCGAGCATCGTTACATCCGGAATTCGCCAGCCTTCGGGGCAGGGGTCAAAAGGAGATTTTTTACCGCCTCTTCCCCATCTTTCGGAATATAAATTTGAGTTTGTGGAAAGCCAATCTGATCCGTTGGTATAGTTGGGCTGACCATTTGGAGCATAAGTACTGAACGTGCTTGGAACCATATAAACCAATGGTTTTTCTACGGAATAAGAAATCACTTTGGATGTTTTTTCATTAATCTTATCTGTCGGCAATACATTGGCATTTGCAGCATCGGTATAGGTGTCGTATGGGATGATATAGTTACCGCTTGTATCATTATAGGTGGTTCCGGTGAGCGGTGTATAAGATATGCTGTTTCCCGAAACATTTCCCAGAAAAATATCTTTTGAAGATCTGTTATCGATATTTTCAAAAGTCGGCAGCGGGTCTTTTCTTCCCCATTGATAATGAAACCCTCCGGATGCTCTTACCTGTGCTAAATTTAAATTGGGATCAATGGTAGGAAACGCATCTTTTGCTCCGAGATTTCTATCCATAAATTCGGTGGTTAATATATGCCCTTTTGTAACATAATTCATATAATTGATAACTGAATTATCTTTAGAATTGGTGGTATATATGTAGGTTTGCGATTCAATATCGGAATCGGTAATCCAGATATGCCAACTCCAATAGACGGGATTTTCAATGCTGTTGTTGTGCAGCGTTACTACTGCATTTCCGCTTTGGTTTGAATTAATAATCACTTGAATATTCGTGTCAGACAAATCATCCAAACTTACCGGAGATGGATTGATGACATCAATACTTTTTATTAAAGATTGATTATCTGTCCAAAGTATATTGGATTTCAAATTATTATAATTGGCAGGTAAAAGGATATCCGGATTATTAAGCAACTGGTTTTGAACGGAAAATGCTTTGGTAACGGGAATGTCAATGCTTATTTCTTCAGCAGATTTCACTTTTTGGTAGGTGTTGGGATTATCTAACCCAAGTGTATAATTGGAACCGTCATTAAAATATTCCGGCTCTACGTTATAATTGTTAACAATATACAGAGGATCTTTTATACATCTGCATCCCGACAACTCATAAGTGTATCCTAAACTCAAAGGATAATACTCATATCTGCTTGTTCCTTTATCAGAAATCAGAAACAATCCTCTGGCTTGAACCGGAGCGGTACCGTCAAAATGTCTTGCCATAGTTGCAGTCCACAATCCCGTGTGGTGCATGTCTGTATATTGTCCTTCATGTGCCGCCCGCGCTATTATTCCTGTTCCGGGAAAAACGCCCATATCAAAACCTCCGACATTGGAAAAATCCATCCCGACATTGGGATATACCATAAATCCTTTCATAAAATCCGGTGATCCTGCATCGGTAGGTTTTATTTTTTCATAATCATTATTAAGAAATGTTTGATATTGCGTCGAGGTTCTCACTCCAAAAGGTGAAAAATCTACCCTCACCTTGTCTAAATAAGTGTCGTCGATTGCAAGGTTTGCACTTAGTGCAGAAGGAATTCTCCATCCGTTCGGACACGGATCATAAGGAGATTTGTTTTGATATGGTCTTGCCGGACTTCCGCCCGCGTATAAGCCCTTCGAATTATCAGACCATAAATTTATTTCAGACCAGTTGGCTGCTGTTCCTGTAGATCCAAACCAGTTATAAGGAAGTCCGGGATTGTCCTGATAAAAAGCCTGATTGCCGTTTGCAGTTCCGGTGGTACCGTTTTTATTTACATAGATGATGCTTAAAGGATTTTTTACGGATAGCCTGATATTATTTGCAAAAGTGGCAGCGGAAACTTGTACGGTTTTTATCAAGTCATCAAATTTTATATAATCTGTAGTCTGCAGGCTGAAATCTAAAGCACCTCTATGCCGAACCCTTCCTATGGATCCGGAAACTTCGTACATATCTTCACCTCTCGTTACCAAAGGCGGAAAAGGATCTTTCCTTCCCCATTGATACAGCAATCCGCCGTTTTTGTTCCAATCGTCTGCGGTCAGACTTCCTGACAATGCTCCGAGATTTCTGTCCATCCATCCCCATTCGGAATCGGGAATATTTTCAATGGTTCCGTTTTGCCTTTGTCTTTGAACATTGGGATAACTTTTATAGGTTGAGCCATTGCTCGGGTCGTCCGTTACCCAAACGTGCCAAGACCAGTAAATTTCTCCATCCACCCTGAACGCAATCACGGCATTGCCTTCTTTCGCCTTATTGATCGGAACTTTAATTTTTGATAACTCTATGGTTGAGTCTAAAATAATTTCCAAACCGTAATCGACATCGGATTTTATTAATCCCGGAGTATCTTCCCAAAGCACATCTGCGCTTAATGTTCCGTTTGGAATGGGTTGGTTTCCCACAAAACTGCCTACTGCCCACATGGCGTAGGCTTTGGTAACAGGAATGTACAATCCGTCGTTCACATTTTCGTAAGGATCAAAAATATAACTGTTCGGATAGCGGAGATAATCTCCGTAGTTCACTTGCGAATGATAAAAATTCACCGCAAATACTAAAACCATTAAAATAATTTTACGTTTCATACCAGTATTTTTTGTAAAATTAAAAAAAATAAAAAATAAATGAGGTAAACCGTGAAGAATAAAAAAAGCGTGACGGAAGAGTTTCTGGAGAGGGAAATTTGAGAAATGATAATATGTAGGAAAATTCATTGATAGTTAAAAACTCGAATCTTGAAACTCGGAACTCAACCCGATTTTAAATTTTCGCCGTCCCGAAAATGCAGTCGGCGAAATACAAATGCGGAAATTATTGTCAAGGTTCCGATAACCAAAAACGTATAGCGAAACGCATTGTGTATTTCATTGTGAATCAATTTGGTATCGCCCTCGAAAAGTTTTAAAACAATTAAACCGAAAGCCACGCCGAAACCAATCGCCAACTGCTGATTTACCGAAACCAAAGAATTTCCGCTGCTGGTCTGAAAATTTCGCAAATCGGCAATGGAAATCGTATTCATCGAGGTAAATTGAATGGAATTAAAAAATCCCAAAATCGCAAGAATCGGAACAAACCAATAAATCGAGTTTGAAATTCCCGGAATTGCAAGGCAACAAATCAATGTTCCGATAATGAAAGTATTGAACATCAATGTTTTACGATAACCCAAATCGTTAAGAATTTTTATCACAAAAGATTTTCCGAACATCGCCGTAATTGCCATCGGCGCGACAATCCAGCCGGAAACTACGGCAGATTGATGATACGCGATTTGAATCATCAGCGGCAGCAAAAGCGGAACGGAACTGATGCCCAAACGCGTCGCCAAATTTCCCAAAATCCCGACCCGAAACGTGCGAACTTGAAAAAGATCCAACGGAAAAATAGGATTTCCTTCCTTTTTTGCGTGTCTGTAATAAAAATAAAGCATCAAAAATCCGATGAGAAAAACCGATAAAACAGGGGTGATATTTCGCGCATTTCCGAGCCATTCCAAAGCAATGGAAAGCAAAAGCGAGGCGGAAGCGAAAATCAAAAATCCTTTTAAATCGAAATGAATCACTTTTGAAGTGTAATTCGGCATAAAAATCCAGCCGAGCACAATTCCCAAAATGCCAATCGGAATATTAATCAAAAAAATCCAATGCCACGAAAGATAATCCACCAAATAACCGCCGACCAACGGACCGAGAACGGGACCAATCAACGCCGGAATAATGGCGTAATTCATCGCTTTCAGCAATTCGTTTTTATCAAAAGTGCGAATCAGTGCGAGTTTTCCGACCGGTGTCATCAAACTTCCGCCGATTCCCTGAACCACGCGAGAAACGACCAATTCCGTGAGATTGTGCGAAAGCGAACAAAACAGCGAACCCAAACTGAACAAAACCAACGAAGCGATGAATACGTTTTTCGTCCCGAATTTATCCGCCAAAAATCCGCTGACCGGCATAAACAAAGCCAAAGTAAGCACATAACTGATGATGGCGTTTTGCATATTGAGCGCAGATTCGTTTAAATTTTCGGCGATGGACGGAAGCGAAGTGTTGAGAATTGTGGAATCCAACATTTGCATAAAAATCGCCGTCGCCAAAACAAGCGGAAGAACTTTTTTTATGCTTTTGGGATTATTATTCAAGGTTTAAAAATTCAATGTTTAAAGTTAGTAAATTTTCAAATTATCTCATCTCGTCCAAAAGACGAGATTATCATATTCAAAAAACCTATTTTTGCAAAAACTTTTTTCACATGTCAAAAGTAAAAATCGGGACGGTTCAGATGTCTTGTGTTGCCGATAAACAGAGTAATCTGAACAAAGCCGTCGGAAAAATAAAAGAAGCCGCCGAAAAAGGCGCACAAATCGTTTGTCTTCAGGAGTTGTTCACGTCTCTGTATTTTTGTGATGTTGAAAATTACGATCATTTCGATTTGGCAGAACCGATTCCGGGACCGTCCGTCGAAATTTTATCGACACTCGCAAAAGAACTCGAAATCGTGATTATTGCTTCGCTTTTCGAGAAAAGAACCGAAGGTTTGTATCATAACACTGTTGCAGTTTTGGATGCAGACGGAACTTATCTCGGAAAATACCGCAAAATGCACATTCCGGACGATCCCGCGTTTTATGAAAAATTTTATTTCACACCCGGAGATTTGGGTTACAAGGTTTTTAAAACCAAATTCGGAAACGTCGGCGTTTTGATTTGTTGGGATCAATGGTTTCCGGAAGCGGCGAGAATTACGGCATTGATGGGAGCCGACATTTTATTTTTCCCGACTGCGATTGGCTGGGCTGCCGATCAAGACGAAGAAACGAATAAAGATCAATTTAATGCGTGGCAAACTATTCAGCGTTCACACGCCGTTGCCAATGGAATTCCTGTGGTTTCCGTAAACAGAATCGGTTTTGAACAAAACGGCGCGATGAAATTTTGGGGCGGAAGTTTTGTGAGCAACGCCCAAGGGAAATTGCTTTATCTCGCCTCTCACGATCGTGAAGAAGTGGAAGTAATCGAAGTGGATTTCGGCGAAACCGATTATTTCCGAAAACATTGGCCGTTTCTGCGAGACAGAAGAATAGATTCTTATTCGCCGATTACGAAAAGGTTTTTGGATGAAAAAGATGAATTAAAAATTAAAGGAATATGAAATTCAATGAAATTTTTCGCTGAAATTTTTATTCATTTTCTGAATAAGCTTTGACAAAGATTTATAACTTTATCAAAGTTTTTAAACAGCAACCCTCAAATTAAATGCAAATTGGCAAATTCCAAAATTTTCAAATTTCTGTGGCAAACCTACTTTTTGTCGGTTTTCTTTATGTTTTGCCAGCGGATTATTTTTTTGTGCGCCAACAAAACTTTGGACGAAATTTCCAAATTAGACAAAAACCTCCTGTTCATCGCATTCCGAAAAGGATTTTTATTTGATTCATTGATTGTGAGTTATATTCTGGCAATTCCCGTTTTGATAATTACAATCGCTTCTTTTATCGGTTCAAAATTCACCAAAAAGTTTGTAGGATTCATTAAAATTTATATCGCCGTTTTGTTCTGTTTAGCGTTTTCATTGGGTTTTATTGATATTCCGTATTTTAAATATAATCACGAACACATTTCGCCGACAGATTTTCAATATCTAAAATATTTTAAAACCACTGCCGGAATGATTTTCGGCGAAAAACAATATTTATTTTTCCTGATTTTGCTTTTTATAACTTGCGGATTATATATTTTTTTGCTTGATAAAATTATCCGTAAAACATTGATAAACTTGTTTTTACCTGAAAATAAACTGAAAACCGTTTTGTTTTTTCTCCCGATTTTTGGATTGATATTTTTGGGAATGCGCGGTTCTCTGGAAAGATATCCGCTGAAACTGAGCAACGCTTCTTTTTGCACGGACAATTTTCTGAACAAAATCCCGATAAATGCAACGTTTTATTTGATGAAAAATCTCGAGATGCAATCGAAAGGTTTCAATTCTTTAAGCGGAACTTATGATTTGAACGAGGCGTATAAAAATGTCCGAAAAATACTGAATATTTCAGACAAAAATCCATATTCCATTTCTCGAAATGTAACGTTTGACAGCATTTTGACGAAACCGAATGTCATTTTGATTTTGTGCGAATCTCTTTCTTCGGAATATTTAAAAATGAAACAAAAAAACGGAAATCCGCTGATGCCGTTTCTTCATGAATTGATTGATAAGTCCTATTATTTTGAAAATTTTTATTCCGCCGGAATTCATACCAACAACGGGATTTTTTCTTCACTTTACGGATTTCCCGTGATTTTCAACCGACCGTCTCTGCAAAACAAACCCGATTTCTACACAGGAATTCCATATTATTTAAAACAAAACGATTACAAAAATTATTTTTTCATCACCGGAAATTCCAATTACGACAATATGAAAGGATTTCTATACAACCATGGACATTTCGATAAAATCTATGATTTGGATGATTATCCTCGTGAAAAATCGGTGAACAATTTTGGAATTCAAGACGATTTTTTATTTGAATTCGGTTTGAAAGAACTCCATAAATTCAACAAAAATAATCAACCGTTTTTCGCGATATTTCTTACGGTGAGCAATCATCCGCCTTACATTATTCCCGAAAAATACAAAAATCGGGAATCGGACGACAGCAAAAATATAATGCTTTTTTCAGATGATACTCTGAAAAATTTTATCGAAAATTCCCGAAAACAAAAATGGGCTTCCAACACGATTTTTCTGATTTTGGGAGATCACGGAAAAACGGTGGGCGAAGAAAATACACCGATGCCCATCAATTACAATCATATTCCGCTGATTATTTATTCCGAAATGTTTAAAGATGCGCCGCGCCGTTTTATAAATTTTGGAGGTCAAATTGATATTTTTCCGACTTTAATGAATCTTTTGAAAATAAATTATACTAACAATACTTTTGGCGTAGATTTATTTCAAGAAAAAAGATCGGAGATGTATTTTGTAAACAATAATCAGTTGGGAGTTGCGAACGATTCTTTGATTTATATTTACAATACCGAGACCAAATCCGATGGTCTTTATCGATATAAAACCAAAAATTCCGAAAATATTTCAAAAAAATATCCACAAGAAACTCAAACTTTAAAAAACTACGGATTTTCAATGACGATTGTTGCGGAAGATCAAATGTTGGGAAATCGGAAAAAATAATTTGAAAATATAAAAGACTAAAGTAGAGTTGGATTATCATTTAACTTTTCCTTACTTTTACCATCAAAACCAGCGATAGCATCTATGAAGATAAAAGATTCTGAAATTATAGAATTGATGCAGCAAAAACAAACCAGTGAGAAAGGTCTCCGTTTGTTGATGGATGCGTATCAGAGCAGATTATATTGGCATATCCGCAGAATGATTGTAGATCACGATTTGGCACAGGATGTTTTGCAAGAAACATTCATTAAAATCTATCAAAATTTTCATCAATTCAAACAGGACAGTCAATTGTACACTTGGCTTTACAGAATTGCGACCAACGAAGCACTGCAACAGATTAACAAATTAAAAAGAATGCAGAAAACGGATGAAGATCCGGATTATTATATGCAAAATTTGGTTGCAGACAATGTAGAAAGCAATGCCGAAGAAATTCAAATTTTGCTGCAAAAAGCCATACAAAGTCTGCCCGAAAAACAAAAATTGGTCTTTACGATGAGATATTATGACGATTTGCCTTATGAAGAATTGAGTAAAATCTTGGATATGTCCGTAGGAACGCTGAAAACCAATTACCATTATGCCAGACAAAAAGTAGAAGAATACATTAAAGAAAATTACGAAACTTGATTTTTTATAACAATGAAAAATTTTGATATTGAACTTTTAGAACGCCGAAACATTTTTAAAACCCCCGAGAATTTTTTTAATAAAATTCAAGAAAATGTTTTGCAGAAAATAGATACGAAACATCAGACAAAAACGAAAATTTTTAAATTGAATTACGTTTATGCGGCTGCCGCTTCATTGGCTTTGATTTTCGGAATTTATGCGATTTTCAGCAGTAATTTCGGAAACGGAACCTCTCAAAATCTCGTCCAAATTGATACACTTTCCTCTGAAACCAATCTTTCGGATGAGAACACAAATGATGCAACATTAGCCTATCAAACCTTGAAACAGGACATCAATTCTGTGGAAAAAACCGTGGCTTACAATTCTAAAACAAAAAATACAAAATCCGGAAAAACGGAAGTTTCTCAAAAAGCGGAAAATACCGCCGTTTCCAATTCGGAAATACAATACGAACAGGTTTTACTACAACTTTCAAATACGGAAATTTCAGATTTGAGCAACGGCGCGGAAGAAGATGTTTATTTGGATTTGTATTATTAAAAAAAACGATGAAAAAAATGAAAAAAAATGCAGTTTTATTTTTAGCGATATTCGCATTTGCAAACCTTTCCGCACAACCTCCGCAAAGTCTTGTGCCGCAAAATCTTGCACCGCAGAAAAAAACCTATGATTGGAAAAATATGTCGCCGGAAAAAAGGCAAGAAATCATCAGCAAAATGTCTCCCGAAGAACGAACAAAACTTTTGAGAGAATTTCGTGAAGATATGATGCTTTCCGGACTCCAAATTCCGCAAGAAAAACAAGACGATTTCAAGAGATTGTATGCGGAATATCAGGAAAAACAACGGGACATCAAAGACCAATTTCACAGAAGCGAAAACTACGATTCTTTGACGGACGAAGAAGCCCGAAAAGAACTCAATGAAAGTTTTGAACTCGGAAAACAACTGATTGAGAATCGCAAACTTTACGCAGAAAAATTCCTGAAAATTTTGACACCTCAACAGGTTTTGCAAATGTATCAAACCGAAGGAAAAATTCGTGAAAAAGTATTGGACAGAAAACACGACAAAGACGACAAATCGGCAACCTCATCTTTAAGGCAAAGAAAACGCTAAAAAATGATACTTTTTCCCAAAGATTTTATTTAACTTTGTCCGCAGAAATTAAAAGGGGTGCCGTAAAAAGCTGAGATTATACCCAATGAACCTCGAACAGGTAATGCTGTTTAGGGAAAACTTCGAGTTACAAGATTCGAGGTACAGACAAAATCCCGATTCATCGGGAAGCCAAAAAGCCCCTTTTATTTTCCGACATTTTACATAAGTATAACTTAAAAATTAAAACGCTCGAAGTCCCTCTCCTTTGGAGAGGGATTTAGGGAGAGGAAGAAAATGAAAGGATTTTTTATTTTAGGACTTTTGAGTCCGGCTGTGTTTTCGGCACAAATTGCAAAAGATTCCGTCGAGGAAAAACAAATCACGCCGATTGAGGAAGTGAAATTTATGCGGCGAATTCCCGTTGCCAAAGAAATCATCAATGTTTCGAAAGATTTAGACCGAAAAAATCTCGGTCAGGATTTGCCGATTTTGTTGAAAAATCAAATTTCCGTAATTTCTACTTCCGATGCAGGAAACGGCGTTGGATACACAGGTTTTAGGATTCGAGGCGTGGGCGGAAATTCCATAAATGTGATGATGAACGGCGTTCCGTACAACGATTCCGAATCTCAAGGCACTTTTTTTACGGATGTTCCCGACCTTGCGAGTTCGGCTTCGCAAATCGTGATTCAGCGCGGAGTCGGGACTTCATCGAACGGCGTTTCGGCTTTTGGCGCAAGCGTGAACGTGATTTCCAAAAATCCCGACGAGAAATTTTACATCCAAACAGACGACAGCTACGGCTCGTTCAACACATCAAAATATTCGGCGGAAATCGGCTCCGGAAAATTCTGGAAAAACCGAATTTCGCTGATGGGAAGATACACCAAAATTCATTCGGACGGCTATATTGACCGCGCGTTTTCCGACCTTCATTCCTACAATTTTACGGCTTTGTTCGAGGAAAATAAAACCAAATTGCGGCTGTTGATTTTCGGCGGAAAAGAAAAAACGTATCAGGCTTGGAACGGCATCGACAAAAACACTTGGGAAACCGATCCGAAATTCAATATTTCCGGCGCAATTTTCGATGAAAATTGGGAAAATATAGTCGATTTTTACGATAATGAAGTTGATGATTATCGGCAAAATCATTATCAATTTTTATGGAATCAAAAATTTAATGAAAATTGGAATCTCGAAACCACGTTTCACTATACGAAAGGGAAAGGTTTCTACGAAAACTACAAACAAGGCGAAGCATTTTCCACTTACAATTTGCCCGATTTCGGCGGCGAAACGGCATCGGATTTCATTCGGAAAAAATGGTTGGACAACGATTTCTACGGCTTTATTTCTACACTTTTCGGGAAATCAGGAAATTGGGATTTTAATTTCGGGGCAGTCGCCAATCAATATTTCGGGAGGCATTTCGGAGATGTTTCCGGCGTTTTTTTTCCTGAAATTAATCGGCACGAATACTACAGAAACCGCTCTCTGAAAAACGAAATTTCGGGTTTTGCAAAAGCGATTTTTAAACTGAACGATTTTGAATTTTTTGGCGATTTGCAACTTAGAAATATAGATTATTCCACAAAAATAATTTTGCAAGGCGATGATGAAGGCGTGAATTTAAAGGAAAATTGGCTGTTTTTCAATCCGAAAGCGGGAATTAATTTTAAAATCAATTCCGGAAAAATTTTCTTTTCCTACGCACACGCACAACGCGAGCCGAACCGAGACGACCTTTTTGCAAACCCCGAAACCAAGCCGGAAAAACTTCACGATTTCGAGGCAGGAATTGAAAAATCTCTCGGAAATTTTCTGTGGGCGGCGAATGTGTATTTTATGAATTACGAAAATCAATTGGTTTTGAGCGGGCAAATCAATTCTATCGGCGAGGCGATTCGTGCCAATTCCGGGAAAAGTTATCGGCTCGGTTTGGAGGTTTCGGCGATGGCAAAAATCTCCAAAAAATGGAATGTTTCGGGGAATTTTACGCTAAGTGAAAATCAAAATAAAAATTTTAAAAACGAAACTTCCGGCGGAATCGAAAATCTCGGAAACACGCCGATTTCTTTTTCGCCGAATATTCTTGGGAACGTTTTAATTCAATTTAATCCGAACAAAAATTTTAGTTTTGGCATTCAGAATCAATACGTTGGAAGCCAATTTTTGGACAATACGAACAATCCGGCTTTGAAACTTCAGCCGTATTTTCTTACGGATTTTAATGCAAAATATTCTTTAAATTTCGCCAAAACCGCTGTGGATTTCAAATTTCTTTTAAACAATATTTTCAATAAAAAGTATGTGAACAATGGATTTGTAGCCGACCTTTCGCCGTATTATTTTTCGCAAGCCGGAACCAATTTTATGTTTGGGATTTCGGTGTTTTTTAGGTAGCAGGTTTTTGGATATAAATGTAAAATTTACGATTAAAATCAATCTTGAAATTGTCTGATTTTCCGTAAATTGCAGGAATATTTTTTATGAAATGTCCCATCAATACACGGTTATCAACGCATCGGCGGGTTCGGGAAAAACGTATGCTTTGGTGCAAAAACTCCTGATGATTTGCCTGAAATTCCCAAATCAGCCGGAAAATATTCGACACATTTTGGCACTCACTTTTACCAACAAAGCCGCCAACGAAATGAAACAGCGAATTCTGAATTGGCTGAAAGATTTTTCATCGGAAAATTATACTCAAAACTCTGATTTACAAAATATTAAAGAAAAATTAGACCAAGAAAATATCCACATTTCTTTGGAAGAATTGCACCGCCGTTCAAAGCAAATTTTAGATTATATTTTGCACCGATATTCCACGCTGAACATCGGAACTATTGATAAATTCAACTCGAAATTGGTGCACAGTTTTACCCACGAATTGGGATTGGCGCAAAATTTCAATCTCGAAATTCAAGCCGAACCTTTTTTGATGGAAGCGGTGGACAAAATGCTCGATGAAATCGGCGAAAATGCACAAATTTCAGACGCTTTTATGGATTTCGTGAACTATAGTTTAGATAATGATGAACGCATTTCTTTGAACCAAACGCTTTATAATTCCGCAAAAGAGTTCGTTCAAGACAAACATTATTTTCACCTTAATGAAAACAAAAATTTCGATTGGAATGTTTATGAAAATACCAAACAAAAACTGCGAAATGAAATCAGAAATTTGAAAAAAGAATCCGCCGAAATCACAAAAAATATCCTGAAAATTTTAGACGAAAAAAACTTGGATATCTCCGATTTTGCAGGCGGAAACCAAAGAAGTATCGCAAAATTTTTCTTTGAAACCGACAAATATTTCCGGAAAGAAAGAGAAAATTTTCCGCTTCCCGAAAACGAAATATCGGCGATGGAAAATTTCCTAAAAGGCACTTCGTCCACCGCAAAACACAAAAATTCCGAGATTTCCGAAATCCTGAATTACCTGATTGAAACGCGACAAAAACTCATTTCAAACCACATTCTTTCGCAAAAAAAAGAAAAAATTCTCGCCGCTTTGCTTCCGCTGAAAGTGAACAAAGAAATTCAAGACAAACTCGCCGAAATTGAAGAAGAAAACGATTTGGTTTTGCTTCCGAAATTCAATGTGATGATTCACGAAAACCTCAGCCAAGAGCCGTCTGCATTCATTTATGAAAAAATCGGAACGCAATTTTCGCATTATTTTTTTGATGAATTTCAAGACACTTCGCAACTTCAATGGAAAAATTTTCTGCCGCTCCGCAATCACACCATTTCCTCGAAAGATATGAGTTTTACGCTCGTCGGCGATCCCAAACAAAGTATTTACAGATTTCGCGGCGGCGACAGCCAAATGATGCTCGACATCATTCGCGGCAAAGAAGAAATTCCGGTGAAAGCAAACGTGGAAAACCTCGAAAATAATTGGCGAAGCGCGAAAAATATCGTGAAATTTAATAACGATTTTTATAAATTTTTATCGGAAACCGGAAATTTGAATGATGATTTTAAAGATATTTTCGGGAAAGGCTCTCAACAAAACGCAAAATCCGAAAATCCGGGGCGCGTTCGCATTAATTTTATTGAAAATTCGACCAAAGAAATTTTGCATACGGAAATCGCCGAAAAAATGCGGGACGATATCCAAAATTGTTTGGACCACGGTTTTAAATTTTCGGACATCACAATTCTTTGCAGAGGAAACACCGAAATCTACGGCTATTCCGCACTTTTGGGAAATATGAAAGTGAATTACGGTGGAAATCTCGTTCCCGTCAAAACCATTTCCGAAAAAGGTCTGACGCTGAATCTTTCCTCTACAATTCTTGCCGTTACGGAATTTCTAAAATGGGAATTAAATCCGAAAAATACAGCGTTTTTGGTGAAAATGATGTATCATCTAAACGTTTCGGAGCGAATAAAAATGCAGGATTTTTCCGCCGAAATGATGGAAATTTTAGACCAAAAAGAAACCGCCGAAATCAAAAATTTTATCCGAAAAAAATACGATTTAAACTTGAAACAAACGGATATTCCGATGATCAACCTCTACAATTTTACAGAATATTTTGTTCGAGAATTTTCGGTGGAACACAAAGAAACCGATTTTTTGCTGAATTTTCTGGAACTGCTTTATAATTTTAGCCGAAACCCCGGATTTACATTAAAAGATTTCCTGAAATATTGGGACGAAGAAGGCGGAAACACAAGTATTCAAACTTCGAAAAACATTGACGCTGTGCAAATTATGACGATTCATAAAGCGAAAGGTCTGGAATTTCCCGTAGTTTTTTTGCCGATGGAAAATGAAAATAAAGACGGAAAATTTACCGGCTGGATTCCCGCAAACGAAGAAAATTTGGGCGTTGTAAATATTTCGCCGTTTGATAGAAAACTCGAAAACTACGACGAAGAAATGCAGAATTTTAACCGAGAAAATACCTATCGAAACAAAATTGACCGCTTTTGTTTGCTTTATGTGGCGACCACGCGGGCGGTGGAACAAATGTTTTTTTACCTCGAAAAACCGAATAAGTCTGCCAACAATTTGGAAATTTTTGAGTTTGCGGAAAAAATTCGCAACGAAAAATTCAATTCCAATCATGAAGAAAAACCGGATTCTTTCGATGTTTTTGAAACCGATGAGCAAATTTTGCGTAAACAAAACCGGCATAAAAAAGAAAATTTCCACACGCAAAGCATTGATTTACAAAAAAATACAACAGCCAAAACTTCAATAAAAATCGCAACGCCTTCCAAAAATTATCAGTCGCGGAACGAAAAAGTGCGCACGGGAATTTTCACACACGAGGTTTTATCGAAAATAAATTCGGCAAAAGACATCAGCCGCGTTTTGGATTCCTACGTTTTGAACGGAAACATCACAAACTCCGAAAAACAAACGATTTCCGAGAGAATTATCGGCATCGTTTCCAACCCGAAATATTCGGAATATTTTTCCGAAAATGCGAAAATAATGAACGAACGCGATTTGATGATTTCCGAAAACGGAGAAACTTTTTTGTATCGCCCCGACCGAATTATTGAAACGGAAAACGGCTTCACCATTATAGATTTCAAAACCGGCGAAGAAAATCCAAAACACGAAAAACAAGTGGAAAACTATAAAAATGCGCTGGAAAAACTCGGAAAAAAAGTGGCGAAAACGGAGGTGGTCTATTTGTGAGTGATAGAGAGTTTCGGCTTCAAATTATTCTAATCAACTTTTATTAACCATTAATTTTCTTCGCTTAATGAGTCATAATTTTGAATGGTCTGGTTGTAATTGTCAATTGAAATTAACCTTCCGTCGCTATAAAATCCTATACCTTTTTTATAAGCATTATTTCGGGTATAAATTTTATTAAAAACCAATTTATTCGTTTCTTCAAAAGGCGTTTTTAAAATTCTAAAGTTGTAATTTTTAGGACGGCACACGCCATTTTCCCATTTTTCCTTTAGAAAATAAAAGTATAGGTAAACAAGAACTGCATAAAAAAGAAAGATATAATATTATGAGATTTTTTTTCATTTTCCAACATTTGTAATCTCATTTTCAAACCAACAAATTTTCAAATTACCACATTATCAATTCATCGGCAATTCCTCTTTTTTCTCGTTGTAGAGGCGAAATTCCAGATATTTAAAACTGTCTCTCGGGATGATGGAAATCCATTTTTTGTATTTCAGAAACCAATTCATACGGACGCTTTTCACGCCTTTTGTGAGATACGCCTGCACGAAAGGATGAACGTGAAGGAAAAGTTTTCCTTTTTCTTTTTGCATAATATTTCGGATGGCTTCGTCCATTCTTTCGACCACAACCACAGGTGCAAAACTTTCGCCGCCGATGTTCGGATTTTCTTCGTTTTCTATCTTTTTTTCGGGGCGAACGCGCTGCCGCGTAATTTGAATCAAACCGAATTTGCTGGGAGGCAGAATTTTGTGTTTCGCTTTGTCGCGGCTCATTTCTTCACGAAAATGTTCGTATAGCGTGCGGCGATGTTCGGCGTTGGTCATATCAATAAAATCAATTACAATAATTCCGCCCATATCTCGAAGCCGCAGTTGGCGCGCAATTTCAGTTGCTGCCATTTTGTTCACGTTCAATCCGTGTTCTCTGTTTCCGGCAGCCGAGGAAACGCCGGGTCCGGAATTGACATCGATTACATGGAGTGCTTCCGTGTGCTCAATCACGAGATAAGCACCTTTGGAACTTGGAATATTCACGAATTTTCCGAAACTGTGTTTCAGTTGTTTTTCCACGTTGTAATATTCCATCAGCGGAATGTGCGATTTGTAAGACCGAACGATGTCTTTTCTTTCCGGCGCGATGACTTCGAGGTAACTGCGCATTTCACGAACCATTTGCTCGTCGTCCGAAATGATGCTTACAAAATCTTGATTAAAATTGTCTCGCAAAATCGCGGAGGCTTTGTCGTCCTCACTTTGAACTTTGCTCGGAATTTTTCCTTTTTGAATATTTTTAAACGTATCTTCCCATTTTTGAACGAGGGAATTCATATCGTTGTGCAGTTCCGCCACTTTTTTATTTTCGGCTACGGTTCTGATAATCACGCCGAAACCGCTCGGTTTGATGCTTTCAATTAAAGTTCGGAGCCGCGTTTTTTCTTCGGATGTTTTTATTTTTTTTGAAATCGAAACTTTGTCGTCGAAAGGAATCAAAACGAGAAATCTGCCTGTCAGAGATATTTGTGTGGAAATTCTGGGACCTTTTGAGGAAATCGGTTCTTTGGTAATTTGGAGCAAAACGAGGTCGTCTTTCGCCAAAATTTTGTCGATGGTTCCGTGTTTATGGATTTCCGTCTGAATTTCAAAATTATTCAGGCTCGGGGTTTTTATTTTTTTTGAAAGTGTGTCTTTTAGGAATTTTTTATAACTCAAAAAATCCGGACCCATATCTTGATAATGCAAAAAAGCATCTTTTTCGTAGCCGATATTCACGAATGCCGAATTGAGATTCAGTGCCAGTTTTCGCACTTTTCCTATAAACAAATCTCCTACTGCGAATTTTTTTTTGTCTTCCTCTTCGTGAAGTTCAAAAAGGATTCCGTCTTCGAGCAGTGCGATTTTAGTACGCTCGCCTTCATGAGATATGATGAGTTCTTTCTTCATTGCTCTGTTTTAGAATTTTTTGCCCAAATTTAGCGATTTTAATGCTTTGTATTATAATAATATTCAAAAAATATTTACAACTATTTGTGAATCAATATTATACATTCTTTTGAAAATTAAACGGTTAGGAATATCCGGTTTTATCTAAAAATATTCTCCGATTACATAAAGCGGAACATTTGTAAGCCAAGATTCTTCTCTGTAATCCGACAATGATGTTCTGATTGCAGTTTTTGGATTATACTTTTTACAATACGTTTTCAAACTTTTTGCTTGCAGATTTTCGGCGGCTTTCACTTCTACCGGAATAATTTCATTTGAATATTGAATCAGCAAATCCACCTCGGCTTTCAAACTTTCGGAAGCCCAATAAGCGATTACTAAATTTTCTTTTTTCGTAAGTTGCTGAAAAACAAATTGTTCCGTTAATGAACCTTTAAATTCTTCAAAAATTTTACTTCCTTGCAACAATGTTTTTACGTCTAATCCTGCCATTGCCGACATTAATCCTACATCTACCATAAAAATTTTAAATGCCGAAAAATCGAGGTAGGCTTTCAACGGTAAATCGGGTTTTGAAACACGAAAAACCTGCTTTATCAATCCGCAATCGAGCAACCACGCCATTGCCAACTCAAATTCTCGCGCTCTCGCTCCTTTTTGAATTTTTGAATAAATAAATTTGCGATTTTCTTTGGCGAGTTGCGGCAAAATAGAATTCCAAACCAAACGAATACGCGGTACGATTTCTGTGGGAGCGTGTTTTGAAAAATCGCTTTCGTAGGCATCTAAAATATTTTTTTGAACTGTGCGAACTTCCGCAAAATCTTGTTTTTCGGCATAAGAAACTACGGCTGCCGGCATTCCGCCAACGTAATAATATTGCCGCAACCATTCGATATATTTTGTTTTGAATGATGTAACCATTTGAAAATCATTCGTTTTTAATAATTCTGCGAATCGCTCTTGCCCAATGGCACAAAGAAATTCATAAAAATTAAGCGGATGCAAATCTAAAAAATCTACTTTGCCGACAGGAAAAGAAACGTTCTGATGAAGCGTAATTCCGAGCAGAGAACCGGCTGCGACAATGTGATATTCCGGCGCATTTTCACAAAAATATTTCAATGCAGTCAATCCGCGATTGGTTTCCTGAATTTCATCAAAAATAATCAATGTGGTGTGCGGTTTTGCTTCTATTCCGGAAAATGTTTTCAGTTGCAATAAAATCCTTTCCGGATCAAGATCGGCATCAAACAGCGTTTTCATACCTTCATCAAACTCAAAATTGATGTAAATAAAATTTTCGTATTCGGTTTTGGCAAATTCTTTCATCAGCCAAGTTTTCCCAACTTGACGCGCACCGCGTAGAACAAGCGGTTTTCTCGTATCGCTGTTTTTCCATTGTTGCAATTTTTCAAATAATATTCTCTTCATATTTTTAATATTTGCAGATACAAAGATACACTATTTTGAGAACCAATCACATTTCTGGAACGACTTTTTGTAAATTCTTACATTTTCTGGAATGACTTTTTGTAATGGATTACATTTTTTAGAATGACTTTTAATAAATCAATAAAAATTTCAATGTCGAAATCTCCCGAAAATGAAATTAAAGATGCGGCCGGCGATTGGCTTCTTGCTTTTGGCGATTGGCTTTTAGCGAAGTAGAAGCATTTAAAGCGGCGAAAATTTGTAGAAGGCTTTGTAGAGTTTGTAAAGATTATATAAAAGAATTTCGTTTTGTTCATTGATTTCCATAAATATATGTGGATTTTTTTCATATAGTTCCTGCGGATAAATATACCACGAAGTTCCGCCGTCAAAGGAAAGTAAAGAAAATAAAGAGGATGCGCCGTAGTAATTTCTGTAATTTATGAGATAAATCCGTTTTCCGTTTTCCCAAATATAAACATCATTTTGTTTTTTATCTATCTCATAATTCAGTTTTAAAGTTCCAGAGCCATTTTTAAAAACCAATTCCCGATTATTGATTAATTGAAAATTTTGATAATCTCTTATGCTGTCTTTTTCAATATCTGAATCGGAGTTTCTGTATCGGCGAGTAATTTTTTTTGATGTAAAATTCCAATTACCGTCCGTTTTTACAATAATCGGTTGAAAATTCGGTTTGCTGTGAGACCAAGCCCCGAGAAAAACAGTATCATTTTCTACAGAAAATCCATATTGATAATTTACAGCAAAACCGTTATTAGAAACGGGATCATTAGGCATTTTCAGCGAATCAACAATTTGCATATTTTTTAACAGATAATATATTCCTTGGTCAACATTGTATTCTTTGTATTTATGTTTTACCCATCGTTTTGTATATCCCAAAGCGTGATTTCTATCCAAAATTTCTAAACTTCTAAAATCGTATTTATTAAAAATTTGGGTTAGTTCCTCGTCTTTATTCCAAGTTTTTCCTTCATCTTTCGACAGATAAATCTGCCGTTTTTCCCGAGACCAAGGCGGAATATGGTTTCTAATCCGAGCCATTTGATAAATTACCTCATTAAAAGTATCAAGACACAAATAATATTCGCCGGCTAATAATTCCGGATCATCTGTCGGAAACCAATGTTTAATGGTATTTTTCTTTTTATCGTAAATAGAAAATATATATTTAGAAGTTTCGTCGGAGTAGTTGTTATCGGAATAAACTAATGGATAATTCATGTAGCCGTAGTAACTGTTTTGATCTTTTGCCGAGAAAATTTTAGACCAATGAGGATTTTGGTAAAATACTTTAGAATTTCCGAGTATATCTGAATTTTCAAATTTCGTAGGTTCAATCTTTTTTTCTAAAGAAAAATATCCTTTTACAAAATTGTTTACCACTCGTTCATCGGTTTTATCTATGCGTTTATTCCAAATTTCCCAATCCAAAGCAGATAGAGAATATAGAATCATACATGGTTTTTGGAACAATAAAATTCCGTTGGTCTGCATTTACAATTTTCACTTTTCCGTATGTTTTAGGCAACTTGTGAAATATTGAGCTCGACCAATTCGGGAAATAATAATGTCCGGCGATAAATTTTAACGTATCTATTCCCGAAGGTTGGCAAATAGACATCGTGTCTTTTTCGTGTATAATTTTGATTTCCAAAGATTTATTGCTTTTATAATAATTTTTTTGAGGAACAGCAAGCGAAAAATCATTGATACGGATGTGATGTTGAAATTCCTCATCAGAAGGCGTTGCCAATTTTAACGAATCCTGCGGAATATTTGGGGATTTATACAGCGTGCTGTCAATCATTATGCTGTAATTCTTATCATTTTTAAAAGAAATTTCCTTTCCGTTTTCATCTAAAATCGTATAAAAATAACGCGACGTTAAATCCCACCAACCCGGCTGCGCTTTGCCAAAATTAAAAAACAGCAACCCCAAAATCAATAGGAAATTTTTCATTTTTTTAGTTCTAAATTTTTCGGTAAAAATAGGCGAAACGGAAATAAAATCTGCTGTAAAACCACTGTAAAGTTGCTGTAAAATGGCTATAAAAAAGAAATCAACATCAAGAATGTTGTAATTAGGGCGGCTCGAAGAGCCGGATTTTCATAACCGCAGGTAAGCGAAGCGTAGCCTGCGGAAAATAAAACACCCAATCATTGCCTGCAAAGGCAGGACTTAAAATACTTAGAGTCTGTTTAATTTTTAAAAACACTTATAAAATATTGTAAATCAGTTGGCGAATTTAAAATGTTAATAATAAAAAAATTTCCGAAACTCACCCAAGAATTTTGGTGTTGCGCCAAAGGATGCTCGATAAAAAATTGAAAACCATACAATTAGACCCGATGAAAGAAACGGCGGACATTGACGAATCCAACAATTTTTGGAGTGCAGACGGAAACACTTCCGAAGCCACGAAATTTCAGGTTTTCAAACAAAAGCAAGGCAAAACCCCTGCAAGAGGCGTTCCGGACGGAAGAATAAATCCGATGCAAGCGAAGTGATTTGATGCGTTCAGAAAGGAAGTCTTTCCAAAACCATTTTCAGCGAAAGTGCAAAAACGCCGGAAGAAACGAACAGAATCCAATCTTTCCTATTGGTTCCGAATATTTTAAGCAATACCAAAATTTCGGAAAGCGATAATACAAAAATTAGTTTTGTTGTGTTTCTTTTGAGGATGAATTCTAACAATTATCACCCTAAACAAACGCTGCTCACAAATCTTTTTTATTAAAACTGTTCAGCGAGAAAAGAAACGGAAGCACCGTCCATAAAAACATGATAATCAAAGAGATAAACATTCCACTGCCACTGCCGAAAATCATTTTAAATATGGCTCCGGAATAGCCGAGCATCGCGGAAATGTTGAGTTGCAACAACACGAAAATTCTGGATAGACCGACGGGATTTGTCGCCGCCAAAACCGCAATCAGTTTTTCGATGGGATAATCCGAAAACTGAAAAATGATGAGCAACAGAAGCGCATCATAAATAATCGAAAAAAATATCCAAATAAAAATCGAAATTCCAATGCCTTTGGCTTTATCTCGGCTGATAATCGCCGAAAGCATTGCACAAGATGTGAAAATCAGCGAGAGAAAAACTCCGGAAATCATCAGCGAAAATCCGGCATCGAAAGACGCGTAAAGCAAAATCGGAACGCCGCAACCGATGAGAAACGCCAAAGACAACGCGGTGGAAAGTCCCAAAAAAAGGTTAAACCAGATTTTATTTCTCGGAACGGGCTGGCTCAGAAGCAGTTCTATAAATTGGCTGCTGTTGTAAACGTAAATCGTGGAAAAAATAATGCTCATCAGCGGAACCACATACAAAACTACGTTCAGCAAATTGGAAACGGCTTTCCTCGGATTGTTTTCCAAACCCAAAACCGCCCACGAAATAATGAACAACAAAACGGTGTAAAACACGATAATTCTGTTTTTCACAATGTCGAATAATATGAAACGTGCGATTCTATTCATGAGCCATTTTTTTTAAAATCCCGACTATTGCCTCCGAAATTTTTCGGGTATTGGTTTGCGAAATCAGTTCGTCCACAGATTGATGAACCACAATTTTTCCTTCGTTCATAAAAACCACTTGGCTGACGATATCGTCCAACTCGCTCAAAAGATGCGAAGTGATGATGATGAGTTTTCCCTTGTTTTTTTCTTTAATGATTTTATTTTTAAAAATTTCTGCGGCGAGCGGATCCAAACCGGCAGTCGGTTCGTCTAAAATAATGATTTGCGGATTGAACATAAACGCCAGAACGGCACTCACTTTTTGGGTGGTTCCGCCGGAAAGCGTTCGCATTTTTTTGCTGTAAAGATTTTCCAAATTGAAAGCCTGCAAAAGTTCCGTATCCAAATTTTCAGGTGAAATTTTTCTGATATCCACAAGCATTTTCAAGGTTTGCTCTATCGTCATATTTTCCGGATATTTCCCGATTTGCGGCATATATCCGATTTTTTCGCGGTATCGGAAATCTTCTTTCACACTTTTTCCCAAAACGCGGATATCGCCGTGTTCCACAACATTTAAACCGAGAATACATTTGATGAGCGTGGTTTTTCCGCAACCGTTCGGACCGATTAATGCGATGGAATGTCCGTTGTCGAATTGCAGATTGACGCTGTCAAGAGCCGTAAGATTATTGAATTTTTTAGTTAAATTTTTAATCTCGATCATTTTTTAGACTTTGGAGAGTAGAGATGAAAGAATAAAGACGAAAGGCAAATGTATAAAGATTAAAGATAAAAAGCAAAAGAGAATTTTGACCGGTCGTTTAATTTTGTTAAAACTCATTGATTCTAAAAATCCGGACTTTGGAATGTGGTCTGCAAATTCCGAACTGACAAGAAAAGAATGAAACTGCTATCCGAAAAATTTTTCTTTTTTATTTCGATTTAGATTATATTTGCAATCTGAAAAATACTTTTTAAGGTGAAAAAAATTTTATTCTTTCTATTGATTTCCAACCACATATTTGCACAATGGAGCATTCCGAATGTGGAAAGAGACGCACTGATTTCTATCTATAATTCTACAAACGGAATCGGTTGGAGCCAAACTTGGGACTTCTCAAAAGACCCGAGAAATTGGTACGGAATCCGAACAAGAAACGGAAACATCATTGAAATTAATCTTCGCGGAAATGCGTTGAAAGGCGATTTTCCTGCGATATTTTCTGCTTTTTCAAAACTGCAAAAATTGGATTTGAGCAGCAATCAACTTTCCGGCGAAGTCTCGGCTTCCGTTTCGGGACTTGCAGATTTGGTGCGTTTAGACATCAGCAACAACAATCTTTCCGGCGACCCGACTTCGTTTTTGGCTTCGCTTTCGCAACTCGAAGAATTGTCTTTGGGAAACAACCAATTTTCGGCGGCAAATATAGACGCATTTTTGCAGAATTTTTCCAATGTAAAAGTTTTGGATTTGGCAAATTTCGGTCTCACAGCCGTTCCGCAAAACATTCCCAACAAACCCAATCTCGAAATTTTAAACCTTTCCAACAATACAATTTCGCAAAATTTCAATAATTTATCAGGTCTTTCAAACCTTTCGGAATTGAATTTATCGGGAAATCAACTGACCCAAATTCCGCCGGAATTTTCAAGTTTAACGAATCTGAAAGTTCTGAATTTAAGCAACAATCTCTTTGCAAACAATTATTCCGCGCCGCTTTCCGCTTTGGTGAATTTGGAATGGCTTTCTTTGGAAAACAATCAAATTTCGGTTTTTCCTGCGGAATTGTCTCAATTGACAAAATTAATTCATCTGAATTTCGGCAGAAACAAAATTTCCGGCGGACTTTCTTCGCTTTTGGTTTTAACGAATTTGCAACAACTTTTTCTGAACAATAATTTGTTTCAAGGCGGTTTTCCATCGGAATTGACGCAGTTTTCAAAATTGCAAATGCTGTCTTTGGCAAGCAATAATTTTTCCGGTGAAATCCCCGCAAACACGCCGTCTCTCACGTTTATTGAAAACAACAGATTCAATCAAACTCAAATTGATAATTTTTTGCAACAAAATTTGGTTAAAGCAGATTTCACCTATTCGCCGCAAAGATACGACAGCGCAGAGCAGGTTTTGGGAATAATCGGAAATTCGGCAGACCTCACGCAATCGCTTTCCGGAACGGATTATCAATTTACTTGGCTGAAAAATTTAGATGAAAATACCGGCGTTCATACCGAAACTTATCACATCAACAATGTTCAAAATGAAGATTTTGCAACCTATACTTGCGAAGCCTATTATTTTAAAAACAATCCGAATTACAGAATGGAAGTTGCATTTTTCCGCGAACCGATTACTTTGGTAGAACAATTGGGAACTGATGATGAAATTTTGAAAGACCTCAATATTTATCCGAATCCGACCAAAGATTTTCTGAATATTTTATCTAAAAACTACAAAATCGAAGAAGTTTATATTTACGATTTGAGCGGGAAATTGATGATTTCCAACAACAAAACCCAAATTAATGTCCGAAATTTGCCGTCCGGTGCTTATATTATTTCCATTAAAACCAACGCCGGAATTAAGAATTTCAAGTTTATTAAATATTAAATTTGAGATTGATCATTAATACATTTTACAGAAAAAAAGAACTAAATTTGTCTTTCATTAATTATCAATATGAAAAAAATAGTTTTATTCGCCGCACTAATGATTTTTGCAAACTTTTCCGCACAAGGAAAAAAATTGAAACAAACCGCAACCATCGGGTTTTACAACGTGGAAAATCTTTGGGACACAGTGCCGTCCGCAGATTATATTGACGGAACTTTGCCCGTTTCCAATCCTGCTTTTCACAGAAGTATTCCATTTGATTCCGTGAAATTGATGCAGACCACCGAATATTACAAAGGCGAATGGAGCGACGAACTTTTGAAAGATAAAAAAGTGGTTCGCTATCAAATTCTAAATGACGAATTTACGCCGAACAGCCCGAAAAATTATACCGAAAAAGTTTATAAACAAAAATTGGAAAATGCCGCAAAAGTGATTTCCGAACTCGGGACTTCCTACACGAAAAATTTGCCCGTGATTGTGGGACTTATCGAAGTGGAAAATAGACAAGTGATTGAAGACCTCATCAAAGAACCGGCACTCGCAAAAGGCGATTACGGCATTGCACATTTCAATTCCTACGATGCCAGAGGTGTGGATGTAGCGATTATTTATCAGAAAAAAAGATTTACGCCGATTAAAACTTATAAAAAAGAAATAAAAGTTTATAACGACGGAAAACGCGATTATACCAGAGATATCGTCATCGCTTACGGAATTTTGGACGGCGAAAGAATGGCATTTTTTATGAACCACTGGCCTTCGAGAAGTGGAGGAGAAGCGGCTTCAAGACCGAGAAGAAACGCAGCCGCAGTTGCTTTGAAAGAAGAAATGGACAAATTTCGCGCTCAAGACCCGAATATAAAACTCTTTGCAATGGGCGATTTTAACGACGATCCGAACAGTCCGAGTTTAGAAAATTATTTAAAAGCGGTGGGCGACAAAAACAAACTTTCGGAAGAATTCCCGTATTTCAATTTGATGTATGAACCTTTCAAACGCGGCGTTGCATCTTTGGCTTATCAAGGTGCTCCGAATTTGTTTGACCAAATCATCGTTTCCAAAAATTTGGTTTTGGATAAAAATCCCGCCACATATTCGGTTTACAAATCCGAAATTTACAAACAAGATTATATGATCAATCGCGAAGGTCCGTGGAAAGGCTATCCGCTAAGATCTTGGGATTATGACCGATACACCGGCGGATACAGCGACCATTTTCCGGCATACACCATTATTCAACGCGAAGTTGCGCAGTAAATATATATAAATTACAAAAAAATACTTTAATATATTGATTTACATAGAATTATATAATTCTAAAAAATTTAAACAGGCTCTTAGCTTTTATAAAGTAATTTATCAATGATTTAATATACGTCATCAGTGAATTTGAGATACCATTAAAAAACCATACCATCACTTTATTACCTCGCAACATTTTCGTATTTTTGGGGGAAATTAATTGCAAAATATGATTGACTACGTTAGCGCAGAAGAAGCAATTTCCATGATTCAAAGCGGCAATCGCATTTTTTCCCACGGCTCTGCTTGCACCCCGAATTTTTTGTTGGATGAACTCGCTCGACAATCTTACCGATTGCGAGATGTAGAAATCGTTTCCATCACGCTGCAAGGAAATGTAGCCGTTGCAAAACCGGAATACAAAGATTCTTTTCGCATCAATTCGCTGTTCGTTTCCACGCCGGTTCGTGAAGCCGTAAATTCCGAAAGAGGAGATTTTGTCCCGATTTTTTTAAGCGAAATCCCGACACTTTTCAAAAGCGGAATTTTGGCGTTGGATGTAGCATTAATCACAGTTTCACCGCCGGATGTTCACGGATATTGCACATTGGGAACATCTATAGATGTGGCGAGAAGCGCGGTAGATTCGGCAAAAAAAATCATCGCGGTCGTGAATCCGAAAATGCCGAGAACACACGGCGCAGGAATGGTTCACATCAAAAGAATAAATCAATTTGTGTGGAATGAAGACGATTTGTTGACGGTAGATTACAGCGCAAAAGTAGGTGACGAAGAAATGAAAATCGGTGAAAATGTAGCCGAACTGATTGACGATAAAGCCACGCTGCAAATGGGAATCGGAACTATTCCGGACGCTGTTTTGAAATGCCTTCACAACCATAAAGATTTGGGAATCCATACCGAAATGTTGAGCGACGGAATTATTGATTTAATTTTAGACGATATTGTAAACAATAAATACAAGGGAACGCACGCGAACAGGAGCATTACGAGTTTTTGTTTCGGAACTCGGCGGCTGTATGATTTTGTGGACGATAATCCTTCCATCGCTTTTTTAGACGTGGAATATGTGAATTTTCCGATAAATATTATGAAAAACAAAAAAATGCACGCCATCAATTCTGCTATTGAAATTGATTTGACGGGGCAAGTTTGTGCAGATTCCATCGGAACCTATCAATTTTCGGGAATCGGCGGACAAATGGATTTTATGCGAGGTGCAGCGTTGAGCGAAGGCGGGAAACCGATTCTTGCGATTTCTTCGCGAACCAAAAAAGGCGTTCCGAGAATTGTTCCTTTTCTGAAACAGGGTGCAGGTGTTGTAACCACGAGAGGGCATATTCATTACGTTTGCACAGAATACGGAACAGCGTATTTGTATGGGAAAAATTTAAGACAACGCGCAAAAGCATTAATCGAAATCTCACATCCGGACGACAGAGAAATGCTGGAAAAAGCGGCGTTTGAGAGGTTTCAATAGATTTATATTTGTTCCAAAGATTTGTACTCTTTATCTTATTACTAACTCTTTGTTGTTGTTTTTAGTTGGTTAGTGGTGATTTTTTTTTAAGTCTCACATTTTCTATTTGGTTTTCACGCTTTCCAAATAAACCGTATCGGGGCAAAAATCCGCTTCGTTTGCCCATTGTATTGTTCCGTGCATCGGACGAACCGAATTAAAAAAATCAATATCTTTTAGTGGCTCAAACATCTCAAAATCCAAATAAGGTTTTACATCGAAAATGCCTTCTTCAAACCATATATGCAAAGTATAGTTTTTTTCAGGTTTCACATCTGCTACTCTCGGGTTCATAATTACGGATTTAATGGTAAAAAACTTTAAATCAGATAGATACGGACATCAATTCATTACCCAGCAAATGCAGTCCTCTTTCTATCTCTTTTCGTCTTGTTTCGCTTGGTGTTTTATCGCCGCAAGCGTATTTTGCCAAAAGACTTTGATTGATGGACAGACGTTTTGCCAACTGATTTACATTGATTTCCGGGAACTTTTTAAAAATATTGGTTATGCTTGTTTCGGCAAATTCGTCTTCGTAATCGAAACTTTCAAAACTCACGTCTTCGTCTAATTTTTCCCAATAAATGCCGTAAGCGTTCAATTCAAAATCTCCGCGTTCTTCGTCTGTTGCCAATTTCAATTTCGGATAATAAAACAAACTTTGACTTTTGGTTTCGCCATTTTCAGTGAGATAAATATAATCTTCGTCGAATGAAATTTGTTTTCTCATAATTTATTGATTTTGAGGTTAATATCTATTGTGATGATTTAAAGATTTCCGTACATTTCTATCCATTTTGTTTGAAATAATAATTTATTTTCTTCCACAATCTTCAAAGCAATTTTTAAATCTTTACCGCTCAATTCTTTATTTTCCATTAAACTTACAGGATTTATTGCAATTTTTGCGGATTTACCGTTTTTATGAACGTGAATGTGAGCAGGGGCGTGATCTCGTGTGTAAATCATAAAACGGAATCCCAATAAAAATAAAATCGTTGACATTTTTCCCGATTGTTATGATACAAATATAGGGAATAAATTTATTCCCTTTTTATTCTTTTTCAAGATAACACATTTTATTTTTGCTGTTCAATCTGAAAAAAAATCAGATTAAATAAAAATATTTCTCACGTTTTCTGTTTAATTTTAAATATCAAAACATACAGAAAAATAAAGACAAACGAAATTCCGGAGGTTGCCAAAACATTGATGAAAATTTCGAAAAATCGGGTGAGTTTGAAAAATTCCAAATACTGAACCACGAGTTGATGCAAGAAAATACTCAAGAAAATAAACAGCAAAAATTGGCTCCAATTTAAGGAGTGAAACGAGAAAAAATCTGTGGAAGTTTCCGTAGAAGTTCGGAAAATCACGGTTCGGAAATAGGCGATAAGTGTGGTTGCAAACGCATTGATTCCCCAAGTGTAAAGAAAAGAATCTATGCCCAAACCGAGCAAAAAACTGAGCGCGAGAAATTGATATTTGTTCCTGAAAAACGGGTAAAACATCACAAAAACGGGATACAAAACCGGAATGTATTCCCCGAAAAGCATGATTTTGTTCAGCACAAAAATTTGCAGTGCGATCAAAAAAATGATCATCAAAATATCCGTAAAAATTGTTCTGCTAATCATTTTCCTTTCGTATTGCGGTTTGTAAAGAATCTTGTATCTGTTGAACCTCGTTTTTTTTCATACTTTTAATGATGTAAACTTTGCTCAATGTTCCCATTTTTTCACTCAGTTCTACGGAAATATCCCAAAAACCGGTTTTGCTGTCCACTTCGTAGCCGGCAACGGTTCCGACCATAATTCCTTTCGGAAAAATCGCAGATTTTCCGTCGGTTTCCACTGTATCGCCCACTTTCACGGAAACGTATTTCGGAATTTCCGCGAGGTGCATAATTCTGGAATCATCGCCTTTCCACGTCAGCGTTCCGAAATATCCCGAATTTTTCAAAGCGGCGTTGATTTTTGTATTGTTCACGCTCAAAACAGATTGAACCAAAGCGTAGGAATCCGTAGTATTGATGACGATTCCCGCAATTCCATTTGGAGCGATAACGCCCATTTTTGCAGAAACTCCGTCTCGATTTCCACGATTCACGGTGAAATAATTATTTTTTCGGTTGATGCTGTTGGTTACAATATCACCACCGAGAAAAGTATAGATTTGTTTGGCGGCGGTATCACTAACTTTCTGAATATCAGAATTTTCTGCGCCCTGTTTTCCGTAGAGTTGTTCTAAAAGAATTTTGTTTTGTGCCGCCAAATCTTCATTGATTTTCTTTAATTTTAAATAAGAAGTTCCCTCGTCAATATATCCTGAAATCCAAGAATTTACGGCTGCGGTTTGTGCGGAAATCCAAGATTGCTGCATAGAATTTCGGCTAAAAATAAGTACGAGTGCGGCGATTTGCAGAAACAAAAAGAACAGGAATAATCCGTTTTTTGAAAATAATCTCAACAAAAATCCCACAATTTATAGATTGTAAAAAGGTTAGAAAAAATATTACTTAATCAGGAATTCGAATTTATCCATATTTTTTAGTGCGATTCCGGTTCCGCGAACCACCGCTCTGAACGGATCTTCTGCTACGAAAACAGGAAGTCCGGTTTTTCGGTGAAATCTGTCTGCAAGTCCGCGAAGCAAAGCACCGCCGCCGGCCAAAAAAATTCCGGTTTTGTAAATATCTGCAGCCAATTCGGGAGGCGTCAGAGAAAGTGCTTCCATTACGGCATCTTCCACGCGAATGATGGATTTATCTAATGCTCTTGCAATTTCTTTGTAACTCACCATAATTTCTTTCGGTTTTCCGGTAATCAAATCTCGCCCTTGAATCGGAATATCTTCTATTTCCACGTCCAATTCTTCGAGTGCCGAACCGACTTCTATTTTCGCTCTTTCCGCAGTTCTCTCGCCGATGTACAAATTGTGATGCGTTCGCAAATAATATGCTATATCACTTGTGAAAACGTCTCCTGCAACTTTTACGGATTTTTCGGTAACAATTCCGCCAAGCGAAACAATAGCGATTTCGGTAGTTCCGCCGCCGATGTCAATAATCATATTTCCTTCGGGTTTTTGAACGTCAATGCCCACTCCGATTGCGGCAGCCATCGGTTCGTGAATCAAACGCACATCTTTTGCGTTCACTTTTTGTGCAGAATCTCGGACGGCGCGTTTCTCAACTTCGGTAATTCCGGACGGAATACAAATCACAATTCTCAATGCCGGCTGAATCAGTTTTCCTTTAATTCCGGGAATTTGTTTGATAAATTCTTTGATCATGTGTTCCGAAGCATGAAAATCCGCAATCACTCCGTCTTTCAAAGGACGAATAATTCTGATGTTTTCGGGAGTTTTTCCCTGCATATTTTTTGCCCGCTCACCGACGGCAATCGGTCTATTCGTATCACGTTCTATTGCGACAATAGAAGGTTGATCTACTACGATTTTGTTGTTGTGAATAATCAGCGTATTGGCAGTTCCCAAATCTATCGCAATATCTTGCGTGAATATATCAAATAACCCCATTTTTTTTCAAAAATTTTTACGGAAGCAAAGATATGAATTTAGAAGCATTTAGAAATCAATTTGATCAGGAAAAATGAAAAGAATCAATAAACAAAAGATTCAAACATTTTTCTGCTTCGAGAGATCAGGAACAGGCTAAACGTATTAAATAGTTTGAATTTCATAATTCTTTGATATATTTTTGATAAAATTATATTTATTTGTTCTTTTGCCTTGAAGCAAAAGAACCAAAAATTGCCTCATTATATTTCTATTGTTTTCAATGGAATCGGCGAATCTCGTTCCTCGATTTATATTGGTAAATATATCTATTTTCTACAAAACTGTAAAATCCTTTGCTGCTTTATACCGCTACACGAAAGATTCGTGCAGGAACGGGGAATATAAGAAAAACTTTTCAGGGTTTGGATGTTTCCGCGGAGGTCGTAGGTCATCGTTTCGGAGTGTTCGCCGGAGGTTGGGTTTTGCGGGTTAGAGACCGTGTTTTTTACCGATATACAATTATTTCCATACATTTGGCGTTAACTTATTAAAATTTTAACATTATGGCAGTACCATACATTACCGTAGAAAGGGGCAAGCCGGGTGTTCCCGATTCGCCTAAAAAGATTTATGCAATGGCAAAAAGCAAGGGACAATTAACGTTTCGCCAACTTGCCAAAGAGATTGCGCAAGGCTCTACCACTGTGAGCGACAGCGATATGCT
>JAITMJ010000154.1 GCA_031277475.1 Flavobacteriaceae bacterium | reverse complement strand
GTAAAATTACAAGCATAATTACAGAAAATTGTCGAAAAAAAATTTTGAATTTGCTTAATAATTAATCGCAACAGCAATATGAAATCCTTCATCAACTACGACCAAAATTCCGATTTTTCCATTCATAATATTCCGTTTGGTGTAGCAGTTTTCGGGAAAGAATACATCGCTTGCGCCACGAGAATCGGAGATCAAATCATAGATTTGGCTACGCTCTACGATTTCGGATATTTTGAAGAAATCGAAGAACTCAACGAAAATATTTTCGAAGCCTACACTTTAAATGAATTTATCGAACTCGGAAAACCCGTTACCAATGCGGTTCGGCTGAAAATACAAGAACTTTTGCTGGAACATTCGCCGCTTTCCAAAGACGAAAAAACCATCGCAGAATGTTTCTACGATTTGGATAAAGTGGAAATGATGATGCCGATTCACGTTCAAAATTACACCGATTTTTACAGCAGCATCGAACACGCCACAAACGTCGGGAAAATGTTCCGAGATCCCGCCAATGCGCTACTTCCGAATTGGAAACATCTGCCGGTCGGTTATCACGGTCGCGCCTCGTCTATCGTGATTTCCGGAACAGATTTTCATCGTCCGAAAGGTCAGATGAAACCGCCGGATTCGGAACGTCCGGTTTTCGGCGCATCGAAACAATTGGATTTTGAACTGGAAGTGGCTTTTGTGGTCAATAAAAATTCCGAACACGGCGAAAGTATTTCCACCAAAGATGCGGAAGATGCCATTTTCGGATTGTTGCTGTTCAACGATTGGTCGGCGCGAGATATTCAAAGTTGGGAATACGTTCCGCTGGGTCCGTTTTTGGGGAAAAATTTTTGCAGTTCGGTTTCGCCGTGGATTGTTACGCTGGAAGCGTTGGAACCTTTCAGAACGCCGTCTGAAAAGCAATTTCCCGAAGTTTTGGATTATTTAAAATTTGAAGGCGATAAAAATTTCGACATTCATCTTGAAGTTTATCTTCAGCCCGAAAACGGCGACGAAAACTTGATTTGCAGAAGCAATTTTAAATATTTGTATTGGAATATGGCTCAGCAATTGGCGCATCACACGATTAACGGTTGCAATGTGGAAGTCGGTGATTTATACGCATCGGGAACAATTTCCGGTGAAAGTCCGGATTCTTTCGGTTCGATGTTGGAACTCACTTGGCGCGGACAAAATCCGCTAAAACTTTCCGGCGGCAAAGAGCGAAAATTTTTAGAAGACCACGACACCGTGATTATGAGAGGTTTTGCGGAAAAAGACGGAATCCGCGTAGGTTTCGGCGAAGTGAAAGGAAAAGTTTTGCCGATGTTGTAAAAAATATTTTAGCAAGAAAAATCCAAAATATAAATCAAGTTCCAAATGAATTCCATCGTCATTAATATTGGCAATACCAACATTCGTTTTGGTTTTTTTCAAGACGAAAATTGTGATATTTCGTGGATTTTAAATACGAAACCTTATAAAACTACCGACGAACTTTATGTTCAATTTTTGATGTTGTACCAAACTTATACTATTGATATTCAAAATATTAACAAAATAATCATCGGTTCTGTGGTTCCGCAACTGACGAAAGTAGTGAGAAATGCAATCAAAAAAATTCACAACATCGAACCTATAATCGTTGACCGAAACACCAATTCCGCGGTTCGTCCGAAATCCAAACAAATGGGAACGGATATTTATGCCAATCTCGTTGCCGCCCACAATCTTTATCCTGAAAAAAAGAAAATTATTCTCGATTTCGGAACGGCACTCACGGTGAGTTGCATTGATGAAAACGGTGAAACTTTGGGTGTAATCATCGCTCCGGGAATCATAACATCCCTCAATTCATTGATTCATCAAACGGCACAACTTCCTGAAATTGAACTTATAAAGCCTAAATCCGTACTCGGTTTGGACACGGTTTCTTGTATGCAAAGCGGAATGGTTTACGGATTTTTGGGAATGGTGGAAGGTTTTATCGACAGAATTAATGAAGAAATCGGAGACGATTGTTTTGTAATTGCAACCGGCGGTATTTCACACGTTTACAAACCTTTAACCGATAAAATTCACATTTTGGACAAGATTCACACACTGAAAGGTTTGTATTTTTTGGGGAAAGATTTGTGATATACTCAAAGAAATCCAAAATTCACGGAACAAAACGAGTTTTTTTGTGCAAAACATGCTTGGTTTACCGGTAGAAGATTGGTCTGACATTTATTTTAAATTCGGTTCCCCAATGTTCCCAGTTCAGTTCTGTTTCATATTTTTTGCGGGCATTTAATGACATGGATTTTATGTTTTCCGGTTTTTCCAAAAGTTTTTCAATGGCATTTGCATAATCTTGAGAATCAGTATTTTCAGGAAGCAAAATTCCGTTTTTTTCGTTTTCTATAATACTGCTCACGCCGCCGGTATTTGTGGAAATTACGGGCAAACCGAAACCTGCTGCTTCACAAAACGCGATCGGCGTGCAATCACTTTTAGTCGGGACGAAAAGAAAATCGGATTGTGATAAATGTTTTTGGATTTCTGCTAATTCTTGCGGATTATTTTTATTTAAAAACGGAATGATGCTCACCCAATTTTCTCTTATATCGGGATTGCAACCGATGATTTGCATTTTCACGGGGAATCCTTTTTGTCTTAAAATTTTCAGACTTTCATAGGCTGTTTGTCCGCCTTTTCGCTGCCAATCTACGGCTAAAAACAGAAAAATATAATCGCTTGTATTTTTAGAAAAAGTCCATTCTTTCGGGACTTCCAAATTAGCACCAAATTTTATGACTTTTACTTTATCTTTTGGAACTTTGTAATGGTTTACGGCAAAGTTTGCTGCCCATTCCGAAGAAAATATATTGATTGCGGCTTTTTTCAACATTCGTTTTTCAATCCGTTTGGTTTCTAATTTTGAAAAATATCCGAATCCGGAATAATACGGATAATAATTTAAAAGTTGAGCAATATTAGCATCATTAAGATAGATAATTGGGATTTTTGTTTTTGAAAATGCAAAAGCGGAAATTGCGGTTGGTGCAAAAATGGCATCAAAATTTTTATTTTTCAGATATGAATCTATTTTTTTTGCAAGAGTTTTGGCTACGTAATAATTGACGTGCCGATTGTAGCCTCTTTTAAAAATTCCGTAGAAAAAGTTTTCTATTTTTTTATATTGCCTTTTTTCTTTTTCCGAAAGTGAGACTGCGGGAATCCATTCAATATCAATATTTTGCAATAGCATCTGTTCATACATTTTGTACATGGTTCCTGACCAGTTTCTTTTGTTTTCCGGCGGCGCTGAACTGTAGAATCCTATTTTCATTTTTTTGTAATTCTGTCTCTGTATTTTAAAAACGGTAATTCTATATATTTATACATCACTGTTGAAAATGCAAACAGCAAAACCCAATATAATGTGTAATTAGAAATTATTTTTAAATTATAGTTTTCTATATGTATTGTTTTTGCCCAAAATTTTCTTATAAACCAATCGAGAATCAAAGTCAGGTTCAAAAGATACATCGAATAGGAAATTAAACTGATCTTGGTAATGAAATTCATATTTTTCGGATGCTTCATTTGATATAAATACGGCAGCAAAAGCATTACGGCAAACGGAACTGCAGAAAATCTGAAAACATTGGAATAAATATTTTTCTCGGCAATACTTTTAAAAAATCCGGGTATAAAGTATTTATCAGCTATGAGGATAAGTATTCCCGCCACAAACATTAAAAGATGAAACTTGTTTTTTTTAAATATTTTCGGATAATAGTAATTTATAAAAGCCCCTAAAACTCCATACATCAAACTGTCTAAACGGGTTGATACCCTCATGCTAAAAGAAATACGCCAATTGTGAGGCAATTCCGAAAAGTAAAATCGATATAGCCGGAATAATAAAACACAGACAACTATTGATAAAATTGTAAAAAATACTGACCATTTTAATTTTATATGAAAAATTTTAATCATCATATATAAAATCATCGGCGTTATCAGATAAAAGATTTCTTCGATGCTTAAACTCCACGATTCGGGAAAAAAATCAAATGTTATATTTCGGGTAAGATTTTGGAGAAATACAAAGTATTTAAAAGATGATTGTATAATGAATTGCGGTTTGAACAGAATATTGAGCAGAAGGATTATTAACGCGGTCAGATAATATGCGGGAAGTGTTCTGAACCATCGTCTTTTCCAAAAGTCCGTAATCACCCGAAATGAAATTCCGTTTTTTTCAAAGGTTTTTATTAATATTCCTCCGATTAAAAAACCGCTTAAAACAAAAAATAATGTAACCCCGTCATAAACAAAATGTTTTTCGAAAAAATTTCCAAATTCTTTCGGTAATAAAATAAAACTGTGATTAAATACCACAAAAAAAATTGCCGCCGCTCTTAATACATCAAGCCCGAAAATTCTATTCCCCGAAATATCTAATTTAAAAAAATTAATTATTTTACGCATTATGATGTATTTTTTTCTTTATATAAATTTTCAGATTTTTTCTTTTTTTCAAAATCCAATTCAAATGTTTGGCGGCTAATATAAAATTTCCTTTTGAAATAGATTGGTTAAAAGCAATTCGGCTTCGGGAAAAAATTTGCCAATCTGCAGATTCTTTTATTTTTCCGCCGTAAATTTTCCCGATAATTTCATCTAATCGGTTGTGCCTCAAATCTCTTTTATGATTAATTCCATCGGAAAGTCCGGCTGTGTGTCTTCGGTATTTGCTCATCGTGAAGTTCAAACCTTTTATCTTTCCGTTCAGCGCGGAAGCCATATAAAGAATGGTATCAAAATACAGCAAATCCGGATGCTTTAGCATTTCGGTTGCCGCTTCGTTTTTTAGAACTTCGGTTTTCATAAAAACGGAAGAGGTGTGAACAATCCAGTGTTGATAGATTTCCAATGCGGAATAATCTCGGTTTTCAATTTTTGAAAATAAAGTTTCATCTATTTTTTCATCGTCGGAAATATTTTTTGTTTGATGAAAACACAAGGCGTATTCGGGATTTTGGCGGAGAAAATCGTACTGAATTTGGAGTTTGTTTTCGTTTGTCCAAAAATCATCGCCTTCGCAAAAAGCGACGTAATTTCCGGTGATTTGTTTCAAAGCAAAATAAAAATTTGGTGTGGAACCGAGATTTTTGGGCTGCTCAAAGAATTTTACTTCTATATTTTCAGGTGCATTTTTTATGGCAGATTTTATGACTTCTGCGGTGGAATCTGTGGAAGCATCATTTGAAATAATGAGTTCGAGAGGAACATCAATTTTTTGCATGAAAATTCCTTCGATGGTTTGGGCGATGAAATTTTCTTGATTAAAGGTTAAGACAATGATGCTGATTTTGTTCATTTATGAAGATACTTTTTGGCGAGATTTCGAGAGATGAATATGATGTATTTTATGAAAAATCGGGGTTTTCGTCTCAAATAATTTTTGTTTTTAGTGATGCGAAAAAGCAAAGATTTTTTGGTGAGTAATCCGTTTTCTATTGCATTATCGACAGCATTGCGGCTTATTCTTTCAAATTTAATCATTTTGGGAATATGTTTCTGCGTTTCGCAAGACAAGAACAGTTCTGCGGTTTTGTGAGCCGGCAATTCCAAACCGAAAGTATAGTAATGCGCCGTTTTGGACGAAGGAAACATCAATAATTTAAAATCTTGATTTGCCCTCATCACTTTCGCTGCCGCAAGATAAGCGATGAGGTAGTTCGATAGCCATTCATCAAACTTATGGAGAAAATCGGGATTCTTTTTTTCCTCGTCAAAATATTGGTGTGGATTTTCGGAATTGTAGCATTTTTCAAATTCGCTTGCCCAAGCACTGATGAATTTATTCTCCGGAGCACAAGCCAAAAACCATGTTTCAAGTAGTGGAAAATCAGAATTTTTTGTGAAATAATCGGAATAAAAACCAACCAAATCTGCTCCCGATTCGTATTTTTTATTTAAAATCCAATCTAAATTTTCAGTGAGCAATATGCTGGCATCCATCCAAATTCCGCCGTATTTTTTTAAAAGTTTCAGGCGAACCAAATCTGTAAAGTTAATGAATGAAATATCTGTTCTCGCTTTTTCGATATTGGGAATATACTTGCGTACGTTTTTTAAATGGATGATATTCAATTCATAATCCGGCAGATTTTTTTTTATTTGAGAAAAACACATATTTATCAGCGGTGAAATTTTCGGAGCATCCCAAAAAGTCCAGATCATTTTTGGAATTTCTTGTTCATCCGGTTTTCCACTCCCCCACTCTACGGGTTGTATGTTTTGTGCCGATTTTATTTTATTTTGTTCAGCCATTTTAAGAATCCGAATGTTTGAAATAGTTTAATCAGGCGAGATTTTTTCAGCAAATGCAATGCTTTATAATATTCCTCTGCTTCATTTTTTCGATAAAAATTTTCAAGAAACAGATTTTCGACATTCACATTTCTTCGTTCTGCCGCTTTCATAATGGCAAACCAATGCCAAAAATTAGCTTTATTGGTGTTTTCGAGCGTGGAAATTCCGCCTGAATGTATGCGGTAAATATATAAATCGCAATCAATATACAGAGTATCCGTAACTTCATATAATTTAAAATACAAATCCATATCTATTGCCCGCCGCATATACGGATTAATGCCTTCTGTTTTCAGATAATCGGATTTTTTGAACGTTGAAAGTGCGTTTACTTTATGGTCTAAATTATAATAATATGGATTTCTGTTTTCTATCGGCTCGTTTTTTTTGATTTTGATTTTATTCAAATTTTCATCGCAATATATCAGGTTTGAATAGATGTGTCCTTTGTCCGGATTTTTCAGATGGGCATCTGCCATAATTTCCAAAGCGTCTGAAACCAGAGCATCGTCAGGATCCAAAAATCCGCAAATTTCTCCGGTTGCCAATTCTGCACAGCGTCTTTTGGTGTAGCCGCAACCGTAGTTTTTTTCGTTTTGATACAGTTTGAATTTCGGATTTTCCGCGATGATATTTTCAATGAGTTCTACGGAATTATCTTCTGAACCGTCATCCACGATGATGACTTCAAAATTTTGATACGTTTGACGAATGATGCTTTCGTAACATTCTTTAAAATATCTGCCGTTATTGTAATTGGCTACTAAAATTGAAAAAAGAGGATTTTTGTTCATCAGATTCTTATTTATCCTTAATTTATAGTTTTCGGCAATTTAATTTTTTTTGGTAATTTCAATTTTTTTCCCATCATTTTCAAAGTTTCATCTGTGTAATAGGGCATTAAGTTTGCTGCCGGTGTGAAAGTGAGTTCTCCGAAATATATTTTATGATTCACATAATATAAATCAACTCTGACGTAAGGAAAAGGTTTTGATAAAACTTTTGCATATTCTATCATTTCTGTTAATAATTCAGGTTTTGGAATACTATTTTTTCCTTCTTTTTTCAGTAGTGACAGTTTTTCCCATTCCAATGAATAGGAAGTTAGTACCACTGAACGGGAATTGTGCTCTCTCTCTGAACATATTAAAAAGAAATCCGGTTTTCCGTTGAAACAATGAATCTTGTAATCAATTAATGAGTTTCCGGAAATATCAAGAAATTTTTCGCAAATAATTTTAGACTCAATATTTTCATAATGAGGTTGTGGAGAATTTTTTCCAAATTTTCGAGAAAGCCATTCATTTAGTTGCAAAATCGTTTGTTCTTTATTGAGTTGAGTTTTATCTTGACACAAAATATTATAAGCATATCCGTGATTGCACTTCAACACAAATTGGTTTGGCAACACGTCAAAATCTATTTCATTCGCATCATCATACACGCCGATAAGCGGAACAAGAATTTTCTCGCAACCGCAATTTTTTACATATTCTCTCACCAAATATTTATCCGAACATTTTGAGACCAACGGATGCTGCCAATATCGAGATAACCAATATAATTTTTCATTTATGTCTTGAGGAAAACAATAACTAAGTCTTTTTTTGGTTCGCCAATAATATTCCTCCTGAAGTTGAAAATAAAAACTATTTCGTTGATAATATTCCGGAAAGAATCGTTTTGCGATTTGGATGTATTTGCGGTGATAGAAATCTATGGTTAGTAATCTGGCTATTTTTTTTATCATTTCTTCAATTCATTATGTATAAATTAACGTTGCAAATATCCTATTTTATTTTTATTTGTTCATATTTACTGTAGGCGGTGTATAATAATTCAGCGTGTGGGATTTTGAAGCAAGGGCTTCGGAGAGTTTTATTCGGAAGGCTTCAAAACTAAATTTTTGAAGATATAGTTCCAAAATATTTTTACGCATTTCGGCAAGGTTTTCTTCGTATTTTCCGGCGATTATATTTTGGAGTAATGGTTTCAATTCGTGAATTTCATTGAATAATAATGCGTTGTGCTGATGCTGAAAATAGTTTAAATAAAATCGGTTAAACTGTGTAACGGGAATACAGCCTGCCAACATACTTTCTATGTGATTGTGGCAATACGGCTGCCAAAATCCCGGCATATAAATGAAAAAATTGGTTTGCAAAAGGGTTTTCAAGAGATATTTTTGTGGTATTTTGCACACTTTTGTATCTATTAAAACGATTTTATTTTTTAGTTCTCCTGTTTTTATTTTTTGTGTTAGTTCTTCATAAGAAGCGGGCAGATAGACGTTTTCGAATAATTCTTCATAGATGTATTTGAAGAGTTCAACTCTTGTATAGATGTTGAAATCTTTTTTGGTAGCGTCTAAATTATAGGTTGTATTGTCTGTGCGGTCATTTGACAAAACATTGTTCACATTCCCGACAAATATTGCGGCGACGGGTCTGCTTTGAGAAATGTTTGCAAATGCTTCGGAATAGATTTTTTTTTCCGTTTCGGGAAAGAATAGGTTGGGATGGAGCAATGGCGGAGCAAAGAAATCTTTATCTGTTATATCGGGTAATATTTGAAAAAGTTTAATGCTGAACAGAATTTTTTTATCGCAGTTCTGTTGATTTAAGAAGTCTTCGCTTCCCGACACCGTGATGGAAAATTTGTTTTTTTTATTTGAAAAATATACTTTTTTCAGGTGAATAATTTTTTTTCCATAATGTTCCATTTCACGGTAATAATTGTATGGAAACCGGATGTAGCAGGTGTATCCGCAATAGAGAAATTGTTGGATTATTTGATAAGACCTTCGATGTGCGCCCATGGTTTTAATATCGAAAAAAACACTTTTTCCGCTTTTTCTCCTGAGCATATTTTTGAGTTTTTTAAAGAAAAAATAATTTCTAAAATCTTTTGAAAATAATGTTTTTATTTTCCTGCGTATTTTGTTCATCATTCATTTTTTATGAAATTTATAATTCTTTTGACAAGGTTTTTAACCGTAAAATTACCGGATTCCCTTATACTTTCTTTTGTTCTGCGGACTCCGCACATTCTTATCATTTTAGGAAGCAGTAAAATGGATTGAAGAATACTTGCATCCGCTATTTTTTTCCAGCAAATACATAAAACGCCGAGGAAATGATATTTTTTTCCGATCTTTTCCAAATAAACGGCAGAGATATAAATTTCATTAAACTTGATTTTCAATGCTTTTACCGAATTTTGTTTTGTTAAAGAATTTTCTCTTGATGAAATGCAATAGATTGTTTCTTTTGCAATGCTTTTGGACGTCGCTTTAGTCGCAACTTTTACTCCGAAATATATATCGTTGGCTTTATGAACTTCCCGAAAAAGGATTTTATTTTTTTCGACAATATCTTTTTTTATAAACTTTCCCACCGGATTATGCAATAGACAAGCCAAGTCCCAATTATTCGTTTTTTGTATTTTTTCCAAACAATCATTGATGTATTGATGGCGTGTTGCCGGCTGCATGGTTTGCAAATCTACACTCGTTGCTTTAAAATAAATGATGTCGTTTTCATCGTCTTTATATTTATCTAAAACTTCATTAAAACACGGCATAAAAAAATCATCAGCATCGGCGAAAATCAGCCGGTTTCCTTTTGCTTTTTCCAAACCGAGATTTCTTGCGTAGCCTGCACCTTTTCTTCCGTTTTCGTTTTTTCCGAAAATGATTTCTACAAAAGGATCGTTCATCGCCGGAAAATTTTTGAAATCTACTTTATCGCTGTCGCTGTTATCATCAATAATGATTATTTGCACATCATCACGACGAGGAGTGGAATCCAAGCAACGCTGCAAAAGTTGCGGAATATTTTTGTGCGGAATGATGATGGTGTAGTTAATCATTTAAAAAACTTGTTGTATTTATTTTTCAAACGTTGTTTTATGATATGTTTATATACAAATTTTAATCCGCAGGCGTTTATCATTTTTGGTAATAAAAATATTGCCGTATTTTTTTTAGTTTTATAAATTTCGTTCCACCAATTTAGCAGATGCTGCAATCTGGCAGTTTTATTATGCTTTCTAAGGTATAAAATTGCTTCGTAATTGGAATGAAATCTTGTTTGCATACTTTCCAAAGTGTGTTTATTCATTAAAGAACCCAATCTGGCAGTTATGCAATATACCACATCATCGGCAACTATTTCTGTTTCTGCATAAGCGCAACATTTTACGCTGAACAAAACATCATTAGACCATTTGTATTCCTGAAATTGAATCTTGTTTTTCTCGACGATTTCTCTTTTTATGAACTTTCCCCAAGGCATCCCTATTTCAAACAAAAGATCAAATTGTTTTGTTTTTTGCACTTTGTCTAAAATCCTCTTTGTAAACACGTGCCTTCCGGTGGGCTGCAATGTTTCGGAATCTATGCTGGTTGCATTAAAATAAATGATATCGTTTTCATCGTCTTTATATTTATCTAAAACCTCATTGAAACAAGGCATAAAAAAATCATCAGCATCGGCAAAAATCAGCCGGTTTCCTTTTGCTTTTTCCAAACCGAGATTTCGAGCATAACCGGCACCTTTTCGTCCGTTTTCGTTTTTTCCGAAAATGATTTCTACAAAAGGATCGTTCATCGCGGGAAAGTTTGCGAAATCTACTTTGTCACTGTCGCTGTTGTCATCTACAATAATGATTTGCACATCATCTCTACGCGGAATAGAATCCAAGCAACGTTGCAAAAGTTGCGGAATATTTTTGTGCGGAATGATGATGGTGTAGTTGGTCATTTTTCTATAATTTTCAATAAATCCGATTTATTTTCTATGTAATAAAAATCGCCTCTTTCAATATAATTTTTATAACTGCTATATCCTTCTGCACCAATTATTATCACTTTTAAACCAAATTCTCTACCTTCAATTGCTGCCGTTGAAAAAAATGTAATCAATGAAGAAACTTCGCCAAACAATTCAAATAATGGTAACGAGTTTGCCTTTTCTATTTCTATTTTATGCGGATATCTTTCTTGAAATTTCTGTAATTTAGGTTTATCATGCGGATATCTCGGATGCAGTCTAAAATACCATTTTATATTTTCCGAATCGGCGATAGCATCTTCAATAAAAGTAGGTATCCATATTCCCTGCAAACAAATCAAAACATTTCCTTTGCTTTTATCGGTTTTAAATTTTATTTTTTGTTGATTCAAATAATAATTACCGGTAACTGTTATTTCGGGTTTATATTTTTTGTCTGAAAAATTGCGCTCAATTAATTCTTTATCCGCTTCCGACCAAACTTGGAATGTCTCGGGAAAACTGTCTGAATAATAGTCAATATTGTTCCATTTCATATAGGCAAAATGGTTGTTGGAAATCGCACTGTGTTGATATTCGCAAGTATTTATTTTTAATCGTTTTGCCGCTCTGATTAGTGGCATAACACGATAGTCATAATATACAACAAACCATACCTTTTTCGGCAACAAAATTTTTAATAAATAATAATAATACACATAATAATAATGATTGTCTCCAATTCCTTGGTCAACCACCGAAGATATATATTCAGCATCTAATTTCGTGTGTGTTTGAAAAAAATCCTTAATTAAATCTGCATTGCGTTTATTGTTCTTACACTGCTGTTTATTGATTTTATTTACAATTTTTAATAGATTAAGGACTGAAATAGACAGACGCCGAAAAAAAATGTTTAGTTCATTGTCTGCCGTATTCATTTTATCAAGATAAATTACTTCATACTCCTCTTTTTTTTCGGTTAATACTTTTTGATACGGCTCTAACAATTTGTTATGCCCATTCTCAATATGAGTAGTAAAAGCAATCAGCATTGTTTTGTTTTTTAATTTTCCTTTCAATTTAGGATAGGTAAGGATTAAATGACAAAAGGATTTAAAAAGCATCCATAAATCTTGTTTTTTAATTTTACCGCCAAGAACAGAACGTTCGCATTGTTTTTTTGCAGAATCATTTATTCTTTTCGTATAAACACGATGAAAATAAAAACTTACTCGTGTTCTAACAATCGCCCAAGGATTAATCCCCCAACATTTTTTCAGTTTCGGATATACCTCTTTTTCTAATTGGCGTAATAAATCTATATATTCCTGTCGGGTATTAAACATATTTTTCTATCTCAAAATCATTTCCAAAAACTCTCTAAAAACTCCGTCGCCGCCATTTTTTGAGAGGATTTTTATATTCGGTATTTGTTTCACTTTTTCCATTGCATCTGCCGGACAAGCGGCTAAACCGACATTCGACAAGAGTTCCAGACAATTAACATCATCGCCGATATAAGCAATATTTTCAAGCGAAATGTTTTCTTTTTCGCAAATTTCTTTTGCTGCCGCCAATTTTCCGCCTTCTCGTTTGCCTTGATACAAATAATCTGCTTTCAATTTTTTGGCACGGTTTTCTACAATTTTTGTGTCTTCGGAAGTGATGATTCCGATTTTTATTCCTTTTTCCCGCAAAAGTTGAAAACCCATTCCGTCTCGGGCGTTGAATTTTTTCAGTTCGTCTCCGGTTTCGGAGTAATACATTCCGCCGTCCGTCAAAACACCGTCCACATCGGTCAATATCAATTTTATTTCTTTTTTTAGAAGTTTGGAAAGGATGTATTTGTGCATCAAATTTTCAGCGATTGCCCAATCGTCCGGCTCGTCTATTTCGACAGATGTGTGCTCCGGCATTTCATAGATTCCGATTTTTCCGGAAAGCCGGTTTTTATCTTTTAAAATATTCGAGACCGTATTGATATAAAATGCACCGTTTTCCATCAGTTCGCCTTTGAAATCCTGACGGCGCGGACGATGATGATAATCATAATTTTTTGGAGTTCCGTCTTCGCTCCAGAAAAAACGAAAATGGCGTGTGCAAGAAAGCATCGAATCCAATTTTCCTTCGGAAAAAATGTTTAATGCTTCTTCAAAATGTTTGGTTTGCGTGAGCGGCGAAGTTGCCTGAACGAGCACAAAAATATCGTCCGGTTTCAGATTTGCCCGATTGAGATATTCCAGCATCACGCTTTCGGTAGATGCTGTGTCTGCGGCATTTTCGGCGGAGCGGCTGTAGATTTTCACTTTATTAAAATGAAAATTCTCGACTGTTTTTTTTATGTCTTCCGAATCTGTGGCGATGATGATTTCATCTACTCTACTGCAATTTTGCAAAGCCGAAACACACCAATACACCAAAGGTTTTCCGCAAAAATCTTTGATGTTTTTCAGCGGAATGGATTTGCTTCCGCCACGAACGGGAATGAAGGCTGTGGTCATAATTTTTAAATCACTTTGTAAAGATAAATTTTGTACACATTGTTTTCAAAAACTTTTTGCAGTTTCAAGTGTTCTCCGAGATTTTCTATTTCAACGGCGGAAACTATATATTGGCAGTTTAGTTTTTGTTTTAACAAATCATAGTCAACATCCAATGATGCGGTTTTTGTTTTTCGAGTTTTGTATCTTCCAAGTCTTCCGATTTCATCATCGAACAGATAGCAACGGTTGCCCCATTTGTCAAAATAGGTTTGCAATTCTTTATTTTTATTTAATTCCCCGCGGATTACTGTACCAAACAAATGTTTGTATTTCACATCGTAGTTTCCACAGTAGCCGTCAATAGTATAAAAACCGTTGTATTGTAATAATGCCGGATGCAAACCCAATGCCGCTACTCTGTATGTATCTGTCTGTTTACCTGTTTCTTTTTTTACTTTGTCGAATAAATCTTCGGAATAATATTCGTTAAAAGAAAGTGTTGAAGCATTTTTTACGCCGTAAACGTATCTGTTCCAGAGTCCGTTGAAAGTAAAATCATGCTTTCGAGAATACCGCAGTTGAACCAGAAAAAAAAGTGCAAAAACAGCGACGGTAAATTTGTTTTTGGGAATTTCATTGAAGGTGTATGCCAATAGAATAAACCATAATATCGGGAACAATGTATAAAAACGTTCTATGTTGAAGAGATTGAATAAAGGAATATTATATATTGTCGAATGAACGGGTTGCCACTTCATTATGCCGCAATACAAGGATATTGAAATGATGATGAATAAAACCGCCATTGCTTTTCTGTTAATTTTTCTTGTCATTATAGAATTAATCATCATAAACAACACGCAAAACCACAAAATAAGATAATGGTTGGATGGCACATGCCCCTGCCCGAATATTAAAAATGATTTGATTTGATTTATTACAGCAGGTAATGATGTCAACATTGCTATTTCTCTTGTGCTTTCGGTCCTATGAGATACGAAGCCGTTGTCCGCAAAAACATAAAGAATTTCACGATATTGGGTTATCAAACTTAGAATGGACAATACGGCTAACGCCAAAAACAGATTTCTGTTTAGTGTTTTCTTTTTATACCAATCCATACAAAATATTGCAAACAGAAAACAATAAAAGAAAAATCCGAATACAATGAATGAGGAAACAAAAGGATAAACACACATCACTGCCCAATCTCGGTGGTTATGATTTTTGTCGCGAATTTTCAGAAAAGAATACAAAACCATAGGTTGCATTGCAATAGACAGGCAGCCGGAAGACCAAAACGGCAAAACAGCAAATAAAATAGCAACAACTGCAGAGAGCAACGCATTGTGTTTGATGATGATATATTTTCGGCACAGCAAATACATTCCCCAAAATCCGACCATAATTTGCAAAAAACGATTGACCCCGAGAGATACTGTCGGAGGAAAAATTTTTGCCAAAAGGACAAATAAATTTAATTCGGAACTTAAAGAAATTCTGGGAATTCCACTCATTATTTGAGGAATAACAGCAAATGAATCGGCAAAAATCATGTGGTTATCTATCATCAATTTTCTCCACACCACATTGGAATCCAAATTGTCCCATACTTCATAAGGAACATTGCCTCCCAACAATAATAACGGTGAGGAGAGCATCAATAAAAACAAAAACGAAAGTATTAATACGTTTTTGTCCTTATCAAAAAAAATATTTATTTTATTCCAAATATTCATTGATAAAACTCTTTTATTGAATTTATAATATATTTGGCATCATTCAAAGAAAGTTCATAAAACATCGGCAATCTCACCAAACAATCCGCGAATTTATCACAATTTTTCAGTATTCGCCCGTCGTGCCGGTTTTTATAAAATTCGCTGCTGTGCAAACTCAAATAATGAAACACGGCATTGATTTCTTTTTGTTTCAAATGTTCAATCAGTTTGGTGCGATCTTCCAAAGAATTGCAAACCAAATAAAACATGTGTGCATTGTTGGTGGCATAATCGGGAATTTCGGGCAAACGGAAAAATCCTTGGTCTGCCAATGGTTTTAAACCTTCGTAATAGGTATTCCAAGTTTGTTTTCGTTTGTTTTGAATATCGTCCAAATGCTCAATTTGCGCCCAAAGAAATGCCGCAATAATTTCAGACGGCAAAAATGAACTTCCGGTGTCCACCCAACCGTATTTATTCACTTCGCCGCGAAAAAACTCGGCTCGGTTGGTTCCTTTTTCCCAAATAATTTCGGCGCGATGAATAAACCTGTCGTCATTGATTGCCAACATTCCGCCTTCGCCGGAAATGATATTTTTTGTTTCGTGAAATGAAAAAGCCGCTAAATGCCCGATTCCGCCCAAAGCTCCGCCTGACCTCCCCGAAGGGGAGAAATTTTTCTCCCCCTTCGGGGGAGTTAGAGGGGACTGGTAATAACTTTCTATTGCTTGCGCTGCATCTTCAATCACCAATAAATTATATTTTGCTGCCAAAGCCATAATTTTTTCCATATCACAAGCCATTCCTGCATAATGAACCACCACTATTGCTTTGGTTTTCGGTGTGATTAATGCTTCAATTTTATCCGCATCAATATTGGGATTGTTTTCATAACTGTCTGCAAAAACAATTTTTGCGCCCTGCCGCACAAATGCTAAGGCTGAGGAAACGAAAGTATAACTCGGCACAATCACTTCGTCGTCCGGCTGAATATCGGCGAGAATGGCGCACATTTCGAGGGCATCTGTACAGGAAGTTGTCAATAAACATTTTTTGAAGCCGTATTTCTGTTCAAAAAACTGTTGGCATTTTTGCGTGAACATTCCGTTGCCGGAGATTTTTCCGGACTTTACGGCATCCTCAATATATTGAGTTTCTTTGCCGGTGAGATATGGTTTGTTGAAAGGGATCATGAGATTTTTTATTAAAAATTTCGCTTTTATAGCATACAAATTTATTCATACCTTAACGATAACTACCCATAAAGATATACTTTCCCAAATATGCTATCCCTGCTATTACATGAACGGCATAAATAATAATGGGCAAATAAATGGATAAGAATTTTACTTTAGAATTTCTGCTTTGTACTAATTGCTCCCTATTTTTCAGCCAATCGGATAACGAAATGTAAAAGCAAAGCCAAGTACAGATGACAATTTGCCAGTAAAAATTTAGATTTTTCTCTCTTACCCCGGTTTCCATAAATAACATAAAAATAGCAATCGCAACGAAAAGGCTTACATAAACAAATAAAAAAACGCTATTCTTATATAGGCGTTTAAGATTTAAAATAAAATACAAAATAGGAAACAACAATGAAAATAGTAATGCCAAAGGCATCATACCAAGAGAGGCATAAAAAGTATAAGCATGAAAGGGCTTAATGATTACTGACGATTCTCTGCCTGCACCGCCTCCAAAGTAGTATATCCATAGATATTCCACAAATAAAAAAATCATACCTATAACTACAGGAATCAGTCCTTTTAAAAATTTTAAGGACAAACGATATTTTACAAATAAAAAAAGAGGATAAACACATACCCACACAAAGAAATAACTCGGCTTTATAAATATATTTAAGAATACAAACAATAACAACCATAAATTTCGACGACTGTTATATCCCTCTAATTGTTTCATAGATATCGTAAACAACATTATGGCAAAAGGGAATAAAAAAATAGTTGTTGAATTATGCCAAACATTGGGCGTAAAATTGCCCAAATACAAATAACGAGTAACAAAAATACTTGGAATGGGAATAGCTACTACAAAAATCAAACTCAATGCCAGCAAAAATCGTTGCCATTGTACGGAACATTCCAAATGATTATATGTCCATCGAAATCTATATGTGGTAGCTAGTGCCAATAAAAAAACTAAACTGATTTTTGCTATAACAAGAGGGGACATTAAAGATGGCAAAAAAGAAAAACAAAATGACAAAGTATTAATCAACCCATACAAGATAAAATTACCAATTGTAATTTTTCCTTGTGACATCTTTATTGCAAAATCGGCATGTGCAGGCATATCACTACGTGCAAAGGCGGTTAAATAGCAATAGACAGAAAACAAGACAATAAGAACGATACTCGTTTGTAGGGCATCTTTTTTTGAATATCTTTTTATCAGATTGTTCTTAAATTTCGTAATTACCATCTTCCGAATAAGGTGTTTTACTTATGTTTTACTGAAAAAAATACCGTCTTTTTCGGTAAGGTTTTCTGCGTAATGATTGACGTTGAGGGGTATCATATTTATTTTTCTATAGCATAAAGTTGCTGTATTCCAAAACCACCTCCGGAGTAATGTGATTGAATCTTAAAAAACTCTTCATTTATCGGGTTTGAAAAACCTTCGTAAGACTCATAATCCGTTACCAACTCCCGAAAAACACGAGAACCAAGATAATAAATGGAACTGAAATCGACATTATCAAATGAATATTCCAAACTCGTTAAATATGATTCCAACATCACTTTCTTTAAATATCTGTTAAAATCATGCTCTACCAAAGGAGATAACCCCGCAAGCAGACGAATGGCATTCAAGCGGCAAAGCGGCTCCCAAAAGCCCTCGCATAAAATAAACCTACCTCCTTTTTTTATGACACGAAGACATTCGGATATTCCGGTTTTCTGTTCCTCCCAACTGGGAAGATTTATCAACACACGTGTCGTATAAACCACATCGAATGTATTATCTTCAAATGGAAGGTTACATATATCTGCAACCGAGAAATTCAAAATATCCCTATAGTTACTCTCTTGCTTGTTTTGGTTTGCATAAGCAATCATGTTTTCAGAGAAATCAACACCTGTCATTGATGATAACTTTTTTTTGCCACATTGCGCAATTGCAGAAAATCCATTAGCACATCCTATGTCAAGAACTGAGTCTCCTTGATGGATATAGTTGGCAATATTATCAATTTCTAAATTGATACAATAAATATCTCCCCATGATGCTATATGGGATTGCCCATATTTAAGTGCTTGATTTTCCCAAAAGGATTTAATAAAATCATTCATAAATTTCTAATTTTAATTAATTAATTTTTATAATAAATTTTTTTCTATATTTTCTATATTTAATGTTTTGCTTACAATAAACAATTGACGTTCTTTTACCTGATCAAATATTTTTCCAATATACAAACCGATAATTCCAAGTACAAATAAAATAAGTCCCCCAACAAACCATATCGAAAATACAGTAGTAGTATAACCTGCTACTTGAATTATTCCTGCAAATTTAGCCAATATATTGTATAACGCTAATAAAAAAGAGAGTAATGAAATAATAAATCCACATTTCACCGTCAATTTCAATGGTTTGTTACTGGTTGATAGAGTAACATCCATTGCAAGTCGCAAAAGTTTAGCTAACGTATAAGAACTTTTTCCTTCAAAACGCTCTGCATGTCTTACATCAATCACACACGAACGAAAACCTAAATATTTAATAAGTGTGGCAAAAGAACGGGCATATTCTTTCATTTTATTGTATTCGGTAATTACTTTTGAATGATAAATACCATAATTTGCAACATTGTTCTGTTTTATTCCGCTTAAATAAGAAAGTATGTGCCAAAACCATTTCGAGAATATACGTTTCATAAATTTATCCTGCCGCTCTGTTCTTCGTGCATAAACAATATCCCAGCCTTCTTGCGCTTTTTGATAAAGATTCAGAATTTCATCCGGTCTGTCCTGCAAATCGCAATCCATCACCACCGTCCAATCGCCTTTGGCATAATACAATCCCGCAGTAATCGCATAATGTTGTCCGAAATTTCGGCTGAGATCAATGCCTTTTACCCGTTTGTCTTTTTCACATTCGGCGGCAATGGCAAACCACGAATTGTCTGGCGAAGCATCATTCACCAAAATAATTTCGTAATCGGTTGTGATTTTTTGTAAATTTTCGTGCAATTGCCTGACTAATTCGGAAACGATTTTTTCTGCCCGATAAACAGGGGAAACTACGGATATATGAGGTTTGGTTTGCTTCATGATTCTATGATAATAATTACGCTACCACTTCACTTGATTTTTTTTCAATTTATTTCTTTGCACGGATTCTATTTCCAGAATTTCGTGTTTTTTATACGTCAATGCTTTTGCAACGGCTCGGCAATCGCGTACCAATTTTCGCATTCCGTCCGGCTCCAAAGATGCGGCGTGGTCGGTGCCTTTCCATGTTCTGTCGAGTGTGAAATGCCGCTCTATCCATTCTGCACCAAGTGCTACTGCTGCGGAATCAACGGCAATTCCCAAATGGTGTCCCGAAAATCCGATGGCTTTCACTCTTTCGCCGAAATTTTGTTTTAATCGAGAAATTTCCAATAAACAAATATCTTCAAACGGAACGGGATAGCCGGATGTGCAACTGTATAAAACTACATCTTTGTTTCTGTTTTTCGATTCAAAAAAGGAAACGATTTGTTCTTCTTCTTCGCGGGTCGTCATTCCGAAGGAAAGATGAATTTCACCGGAAAAATTGCCACACAAATATTCTAATAATGCTTTGTTTAAATTGCAAGCGGAAGGAATTTTTATGAGTTTTGGATTCAGCGATGCGATTTCTTTTGCCGAAGTAACATCCCAAACCGACGTGGAATACACGGTTCCAAATTCTTCACACCACGATTTTAATTGTTCGTGCTGCTGCAAACTAAATTCTAAAAATTCGCGATGTGCGCCGTAGGTTTCTCCGTAGGAGTTTTCGGGATTCGGATGCGGCGTGCTATATTCCTGCTCCGAAAGCAATTCTTTGTTGTTCCGTTTTTGAAATTTCACGACATCGGCTTTGCAAAACAGTGCTGCCGTTTGTATCATTTCTTTGGCAATTTGCATATCGCCTTTGTGGTTGCAGCCTATTTCTGCTATGATTTTTGGGGTGTTCATTTGTTTTTTATTTTTTTAGTTTCGTTGCCATTATCTCTCAATCTTTCTTCAATTTCTTCAATGGAGGGCAATGAAGATTTAAAATTTTCGGGTAAAAGTTTTGATAATTGATATTCTGAAATACCTATCGGCAAGTTACTGCTTTCCAGCGAATATTGTGCCTCAATATTATCTTTTGTTTTGCATATCAGCAAACCGATAGTGAGATTGTCTGTATTTTTTTTCAATTGATGATTGACGGCTGTAATGTACAAACCTAATTTTCCCGTATGTTCGGCTTCAAATTCTTTAGTTTTCAATTCTATCACAACAAAACATCGCAATTCCAAATGATAGAACAGCAAATCAATAAAGCGTTCTCTTTTACCGATTTTAATCGGATATTGCTTGCCTACATACGCAAATCCCTGTCCGAGTTCCAGTAAAAATTTGGTAATATTTTCCACCAAAGCATCTTCCAATTCCCGTTCTTTGTAATCTTCCGTCAGCATAAGAAAATCAAAATTGTACGGATCTTTCAATGTTTCTTTGGCTAAATCGCTTTGATAATCGGGTAGAAAACGTTCAAAATTATTAAGTGCTTTTCCTTGAGCATGGTATAAATCCGTTTCCATAAAATTCATCAGCATAGCACGACTCCAACCGTTTTTTACGGTTTTTTGAACATAAAACATGGCTTCTTTTACGGATTTACATTTGGTGATGATTTGAACATGATGTCCCCATGGAATCTGAAAAATTTGGTGAGTTGTAAATTCATTACCAATTTGGTGGCGAATTGTAATTTCCTTATTTTCATCTTGTTGTAATTTTCCACCAAGTTGGTGGAAAATTGGATTTTCTAATTTTGCAACAACTTGTTGCAAAATTGTATTATCCTGAGAATAAAACAGATAAAACTGTTTCATATTGTATAAATTTCTCTCGGAAAATCCTTTCATATTTGGAAATTCTGTGCGCAGTTCTTTACTTAATTGTTCAAAGAAGCCGCTACCCCAATTCGTTTCCATTTGGCGCACGACAATATCTCGTCCCAAATCCCAATAAAGGAGCAACAATTCGGAATTTACTCTGATTGCCGCTTTTATCTGGCTTTGGTGTATGCGAGTTTTCAACTCTGCCAACCATCGTTTAAATTCGGTTGTGGTAGTGGATTTTGACATTTGCTTTTTTAGTTTTTTTCTGCTGTGATTTTTTGGGGTATAAATAATCAAATACTACGAGTTTCTTTTTCTATAATTTTTATCAATTCATCCTCATTGTCAAACTAACATTAATGGCTTTCAAAGCATGGCTTTTCAATGCTTCGTGAGCGTGGTAAATTTGATTGACCAATTCGTTAAAATTATGTTGTTGTAAAAGTTTCATTTTTAAATTTACAAAAAGTTTATATACCCCAAAAAATCTTCTTTTTTTAGTTTCCTTCTACTTCTTATTATTTATTTTAATCCCAAGTAAAGCTAAATCCAGAATATCTTTTTCTCTTAGAGTGTATAATTTTTTCTGTTTCAGAATATCAAGATTAGCAATTTTATATCCATCAACATAAGTATGATATTTTTCATCATCAATCAATTCATCATCAATGATTCCCATAAAAGCAGCCCAACCATAAGTTACCATTTCCACATTTTCATTTAGTTTTACTGCTCTATTGAAAGGTATTTTTAAATTCTCACGAATATTCTTTCTACATACTATATCTATGTCATTTGCTTTCCTCAAACCTGCGTTCTCCATAATATAGCTACCTACTATACAAATATCATTTTTATTTATTATTCCACGTTCAATATAATTATCAAGATACATTAATAGATTCATCTTGTTATCATTCACATCAATGGACACATTAAAAAGATTTCGGATAAAAATATTCTGATGATAATTATCGCCTATGTGCATAATGGTATCGTGAAAATAATTTTCAACCTTATCTTTATATGCGTTCCGAATCATTTTTTTTAATACTTCACAAGTGGATGAAAGTGTGCTGTCGTTTGATGATTTTAGTCTGAAAACAGGATTTCCGATATTCAGCAAAATCATTCTCATTTTTTTTGGAGCATTGGATTGCATTTTATCAATTTTCATATCAATTTTCCAGTCGGCTATATCATCTACGGCATATATTCCTTTCACCATTGCGGAATATGTATAGTCATCAAAAGAATAATCTCTATAATCAACGACTTTAGTCACCAACGATAATTTTTCCGTTATTTCGTCAAAATAATTTTGCACAGGCGACCAAAGCGTACACACAAAAGGAACCGTGATGTTATCAACTATTTCCTCATATTTTTCTTGAATTTTTTTTATTTCTTCTACCGAAAATCCTTTTTCAATAAACCATTCTATTCCATAAAATATATTTACCACGTCAGAACGTACCTTGCAGGAAATTTCATAAATCTCATGATACAGTGCCAATGCTATTCTATGCGAGCCGTCAATCAAGTGTAAATCTGCATACAATTCTATTTCAGACGAGCTGTCATAGCCGTTTTTTTCGTAAGAATATATCAGTTCTTTAAATTTTTCCGTGCTTTTTTCTCCTCTTCCATTACCTACTCGGTTTATTTGCATTTTTTTATACAAATCAAACCCGAAATCATTTTTTTCATAAAAATTTTCTATGGCTAAATACCGGACAATTATATCATATCGGTTAAATTTATTTTCTTTTTTTTGTTGAAAAAATAACTCCCGGGCATCGCATACAATATATTTGTAAGAAACCGTTTGTTTTTTTGTTTCGTTTTTTTGTGATTTTACGGTTCTACACAACCTTTTTTTAGCATATTGCAGATAATTTTTCGGATATAGAAATTTTTTGAAGTTCATTTTTTATTATAACCTTTAATATAATTGGGAAATATCAATCCTGAAAAACCTCCGCTTTCAAATGAAACGGCGCCAAAACAAAATGACCATTTACCATTTTAAATTTAGTATAATTTCGGTAAACCGCTAAATTTTGATGTCCGCTGTTTTCCCCATGAGCGTGTACGAAGTATGTTATACTATATTCTCCATTTCCCAATTGCACATTGGGAAAAATTATTTTTATTTTTGATTTCCCTTCTGTCCTATCAAATGTTCTTCCATATAATTGTGGATGATGCATGGCTACCATTTTCAAATCCTTATCAATAATTTGAATTTGGAAAAAATATTTTTCTACTTTTTTATCTCTTATTTCAATATTAAATTCCAGTGCCAGAGGCTCATCATATACCACTTCTACAATATTTTTCTCATCGGCAATTTCGGAGTTAATCGTGATATTCGAGATTTCTGCGCCATCATTGTATTCTATTCTTGCTTTTTCCCCTTTAAATTCATTAAAATATAATTCTATTGCCTGCGGAATGTCTTCACCATAATAAAGATTTTTACCGTGTTGCATAAAAAGTGCTTTACTGCAAACACGGGCAACTTGCGTCATGGAATGGCTCACGAAAAGAACGGCGCAAGTTCTCATCATTTCCTGCATTTTGTTGAAAGATTTTGTGCGGAATCCCACATCTCCCACACTCAAAACCTCGTCTAAAATCAAAACATCGGGTTCTAAAAAAGCGGCGGTAGAAAAATTCAGTTTTGCTTTCATTCCGGAACTATAGTATTGTACCGGCGTATCAATGAAATCTTCCAACTCGGAGAAGTCTATAATTTCGTCTAATTTCTGTTTGATTTCCTGCCGCGTAAAACCGAGAACTGCGGCGTTATTAAAAATGTTTTCTCGCCCCGTCAAAACCGGATTTATTCCCGAACCAAGTTCTATCAATGCGTTCACTCGTCCGTGCATTTCCACCCGTCCGCGGTCGGGATTTATGGTTCCGTTTAAAATTTTTAGAAGCGTAGATTTTCCCGCGCCGTTGTGCCCGATAATTCCCAAACAATCGCCGCGTTTTAATTCAAAACTGATGTCGTCCAACGCCCAAAATTCACTTTTTCTAAGTTCTCTTTTTTTTGTGCCGCCCGCAATTCCGGTAAATAAATCCTGCATTCCATACAAAAAACCCCGCTTGAGATTTTTGCTGAACTTTTTTGACAAGCCTTCAACTTTTACCAATATTTCGTCCGGCATTTTTATTTGTGATTAAAAGAATTATTAAAACGTAGGTGTAACCCTGCAAATATACACAACATTTTTGTAAATAGCGTGTTGCTTTCGGTTTTGGTCAGGTCAAACGCGTTAAAACTTTAAATGTTCATAACAAATAAACTAAATATGTTTAGTATTTGCTAAATATTTAAGTATAATTTTAACACAAAGAATTTTTATAAAGGTTTGAAAATATTTTAAACGCAAAGATTTCACTCTGCAACCGGAAAAACGCATTAAAAGAACACAAGCCTTTGCTAAAAAAATGCCTTTGCGCTTTTGAGAAATCAAGATACTTTGCGTTAGGCGGATTAACATTTCTTAATGCGTTTAGCCTGCGTTTTGGTTTCAATCTTCAATATAAAAATTTTTATAAACAAATTTCGAAATGTCACACACCAACTTCAGTCCGTACTTGAACTTTTTTATGATTTTTTTTATGTACTGCGAATCTTTTAATTTCTTATTTTTACACCATAAACAAAAATTATGTTTTTCGCTTTGGTTTTTGAACTTCATCAGCCTGAATGAAGATGAAACCTTGAATTTTAAACCTTGAATTTTGAATTTCAGTATGCACCAAAAATGGATTTACAAACCGGAACCCGACGAAGAAACGGTGGACAGAATGAGTTCGTCTATCGGTTTCGGAACTTTTGAATCCAAAATTCTGGTGCTGCGAGGCATTGATA
>JAITMJ010000098.1 GCA_031277475.1 Flavobacteriaceae bacterium | reverse complement strand
GCATTGAAGAATTTTTTTTCGTTTTGAAAAACTTTGAGTACGCCTTTTAATCCATAACGTTTGAAAATTCTCAAAACCGTAATCAGTTTTTCGGATACGGACATAACGGATTTGTGATTCTTAACGTCTTTCTCCTTTCGTATTTTCCAGAACATTTCCGGTTTCGACCATTCTTCAAATTCCGATACAATATTTATTGCTCCGGCTTTTTGCAACATTTCTTTCCATTCTTCAAATTCCAATGGCGTAGTTCCGTAACGCTCGGAAATTTCCGATTTTTCATTTTCGGATATTTTTTTCTTCCACGTGGACTCGTGGATGGCAATAGTGCCGCCGGGTTTTACCACCCGTAGCATTTCGTCTAAAACTTTCTGTGAGTCATCGGGAATGCCAACTGCACATTCATTGACTACGATGTCAAAAGTATTGTCCGGGAACGGCAACTTTTGAGAATCCCCCAACATAAATTTTATGTTTTCCGAGAGTCCTTTTTCAGTGGCTTTTTGTGTTGCCGTTTTTATCATTTCTTCCGAAAGGTCAATTCCCGTAACGTTTACGCCGTAGTTTTCCGCATAGAAAATACTTTGTGTTCCCCGTCCGCTGGAAACGTCCAGCACATTCAATCCGTTTTTCATACTTGTGATTTCTGCCGTTCTTTTCGTCAATTGTTCACCGCCCGGATGTAGCATTTCGATGCCGCTGATTTCGATGGCATCTTCTATAGTTGGTTTGTGAGTTCCTTGTCTTTTCATATTTTTATTTATTGCTATATAGTAATATTGCGATTTAAAAAATGTTTTTTCAGCAACATTTTTGATTAGCAACCGCCTGCGCCGCAACAAGATGCAGCGTTGGTTTCCCTGTATTGCAAAGCAATTTCGCTGTATTTCTGCTTTACGAGTTCTTTGATTTGTTGGTCTGAATTTGTCATTTTTATTTAATTCAATATTGCAATATTACGATAATTTAATTCAATAGAAAAATTTTATCGTTATTTTTTATTCTATATCAAACAAACAACGCCAAAAACCGTGGAAATACATTGAATAAATTATGGAAAATAATAGGCAATACAATACTTCCCGATTTTTCGCGCAGCCAACCGATAACCAAACCGATAATTCCTGTAATAATTGCGGGCACAAATGCAAACTGAATATTTCCTAAATCATCAAAGTAAAACGAATGTCCGCCGCCAAAAATAATTGCTTGTATCAGCAAGCCCCAACCCACTTGTGCGCCAAGTATATTTTTGCGGGAAACAAAAACTTTGTTTAATAATCCTAAAATAACTCCTCTGTAAACCATTTCTTCAGCCAAGCCGGGCATCGTCAGTTGATAAAAAAATGCTTCTTTATCAAATTTTTCTAATCCGTTTTCCGAAAAAATATCCGACAATTGAACGCCTATCCCAATAATGCAAATGATGATGAACGGCAACCATGCCGATTTATTTATTTTCCATGTAAAACCGCTTTCTTCTTTGGAAAGAAATTTTGTAAACCAAATGAATAATACACACCATACAATACTCCAAAATTTACCTTGCCAATTCCATTCCAAATTTTTCAGAAAACCCCAATTTATATTAGGCAACATTGATAAAGCAATATCCAATAACAGCAATCCGAGTATCAGAACGATTCATTTTTTAGTGATTGTTTTGGCAAACAGCGTAAACAAAAATATAAGTACGGCACAAAACGCTAACCCGATAGCAGATACAATGATTGTTTCTTTCATAGACTTCTGATGTTATTTTTAAGCACTAAAAATACAATTTTAGAAATAAAAATCAACAATAATTTTCGCAAAATATTCTTTGAGACTGATTCAACTACTGAATACAACTTTTTCATTTGGTAGATTCCACCCGTTAATGCAATCATTTTTTTTGATTATGCTTTTCGAAAATTATTTTCTCATTTTTAATAGATACAAATTTGTAATTTATTTTCGGAAATATTTTTAGTAAACCGTTCTCAAGGACCTGTTCACTATGTGTATTCATTTAAATAGAATTCGTCTAATATTTGAAATTTTAATGCGTTTACCCTTTTACCCTTTTACCGTGATATTCAAAATAATTTAATCCATATATTTGCGTTGAATTTTGAATTAAAAATTTTAAAAAATTAATCGGCTCCGCTCATCCTGACAAATAATAAATAATTAGTCATAGATGAATGTTTAACATTTTGTCAAAGTTTGGCAAGACAATTTGTATAATACATTAATACACATTACATTAATACAAAAAAAAATGGAACGCAAAAAAACATTTCCGCTTCCGCCGAAAAAACAGCAGAAAAAAAGCGGCTGGAAAAAATGGATTAAAATCATCTGGGTTTCGCTTGCCGCCGTAGTTCTGGGAATTGTGCTGTTGTTTTTCGCAGTTTCCCAAGGATTTCTGGGAGAAATGCCGGACGTTCAAGACATCGAAAATCCGGATATTTATGTGGCTTCCGAAATCTATTCCTCGGACGGCGTTTTGCTCGGAAAATTTGAAAAAGAAAAAACACAACCCGTTACCTACGGAGATCTTCCTCAGCATTTGGTGTATGCACTTCAAGCTAAAGAAGACGAAAGATTTAAAGAACATTCCGGAATTGATTTGAAATCCGTGTTGAGAGTTCTGGCTTTCAGAGGCGATAGAGGCGGCGGCTCTACGATTACGCAACAATTGGCAAGAATGCTTTTCACCGGCGAAAGATCCAAAAATAAAGTTGGAAGAGTAATTCAAAAACTTAAAGAATGGGTGGTAGCCGTGAGTATAGAACGCCGATACACGAAAGATGAAATCATCACGCTTTATTTTAACAAAATGGATTTTTTGAATAATGCAGACGGAATCGAAATGGCTTCAAGAATTTATTTTAATAAAAACGTCAATCAACTCACACTTCCGGAAGCCGCAATGTTTGTAGCGATGCTCGAAGCCCCGAACAAAAACAATCCGCTGAGGCATCCCGAAAAAGCAAAAGAAAGACGAGATGTCGTTTTAAAACAAATGCTGAATACAAAATATATTGACAGCGCAACTTACAACCAAGCCGTCGCCACAGAAATTGTTTTGGATTTTCATCCGATAAAAACCGTGGGCGAAGGCTATTCCGCATATTATAAATGGTATTTACGGCAAGAAATCAGCCAATATTTAGACGATTACGAAAAAGAAAACGGAAAAAAATTGAGTTTATACAAAGACGGTTTGAAAATCTTCGTAACATTGGATTCCAAAATGCAGAAATATGCGGAACAGGCAATCAAAGAACACCTCACCGATTTGCAGAAAAGATTCGATGCCGAACAAAAAAACCGAAAACAAAGACCGTTTTATGGTTCGAAGAAAAAACCGATTACCGATAAAGACATTCAGAATTTAATGGTTCGGGCGATGAAAAGAACCAACCGCTACAAACAATTAAAAGCAGAAGGACTTCCCGAAGATTCTATTTTAATGGAATTTCAAAAACCGATAAAAACCACGCGTTTCACTTGGGACGGCGAGGAAGAAGTGGAAATGTCGCCTTGGGATTCCATCAGATACCACAAACAAATTGCGCAAGCCGGTTTGATGTCTATGGTTCCCGGAACGGGAGAAATAAAGGCTTGGGTCGGCGGAATTGATTGGCAACATTTTCAATACGACCACGTGAAACAAGGCAGAAGACAAGTCGGTTCCACATTCAAACCATTCGTTTACGCCACCGCGATTATGAGATTGGGAATGTCGCCGTGCGATCAAGTTTCAAATGCGAGTTTTGACAAAGGCGGCTGGCACGTTGCCGGAAAAGGCGGAATGGTTACTTTAAAAGGAGGTTTGGCAAATTCTTTAAATCCCGTTGCCGCAAGATTAATAGATATGACGGGACCGGATGCCGTGATTCAAACCGCGAGAAATCTCGGTGTAACCGAAGAAATTCCGGAAAATCTTTCCATTGCTTTGGGTTCATCTGAAATTACAATATACGAAATGCTCGGCGCATACAGCACATTTGCCAATTTTGGAAACTACATCAAACCGACTATGATTTGGAGAATCGAAGATGCCAATTCCAGAGTTATCAAAGAAGTGAAACCCGAAATCAAAGAAGCGATGAACGAAATGTTCGCCTACACGATGATTGATTTGATGAAAGGCGTTACCGCTTTCGGGACGGCATCTAGTGAACTCCGCAGAAGAGGAATTTCCGCAGGCGTGGAAATCGCGGGGAAAACGGGAACTACGAATGATAATGCAGACGGTTGGTTTATGGGAATTGTTCCAAATCTCGCGACCGGAACTTGGGTTGGTTGGGAAGATAAGGCAACGCATTTTTATTCCACCGGCGAAGGACAAGGCGCAAGAATGGCTTTGCCGATTTGGGCAATTTTTATGAAAAAAGTTTGGGCGGACAAATCTTTGGGGATTTCGCCGGAAGATAAATTCATAAAACCTTCCGATTGGACGGGCGATTGCGGAGATTTGCAAGGCGTAGGCGGATATGGCGATGAAGGCGGTTTGCCAACGATTGAAGATATTCAAAATCCGAAAAATACGGAAACTCCCAAAAATAAAGACGAAGACATCAACCAGAAAATCAATTCCGGAGATGATGTGGATTTTAATCAGTAGTGAATGGCTTTTGGCGAATGGCTAATTGCTATTGGTCATGCTGAGCTTGTCGAAGCGTTGAACACTTTGAATCTTGAACCTCAAATTATTTAACATAGAGACCGAAGAAGATTTCCGGCAAGTTTGTTTGGAAACTTTTTGCTATCAATATGAAAATATTGAGGTTTACAAAAAGTTTGTCAATTATTTAAAAATCAACCCATTAGAAATAAATCGGATTGGGGATATTCCGTTTTTGCCGATAGAAATGTTTAAAAATCATTTGATTTTAGATAAAAATTCTCGGGTGGAAAAATATTTTCAAAGTTCGGGAACGGCGGATATTCAAACGCGATCTCGGCATTTCATCGCAGATTTTTCCTTGTACGAAAAAAGTATTTACAAAAGTTTCCGGCAATTTATCGGCAAACCCGAAGATTTTATTGTTCTCGGTTTGCTTCCGAACTATTCCGAAAATCCACATTCATCGCTGATTTATATGGTTGATTTTCTGATGAAAAAATCGGCAAAACTCGAAAACGGATATTTTCTGTACAATCACGCCGAACTTTTTAATTTATTAATGAATTTAAAAAACAAAAAAATAATTCTTTTCGGAGTTTCCTTTGCTTTGCTGGATTTTTTATATTTTATTAAAGAAAAGTCTTTAAAGTTTATTAATCATGAAATTGAATTTAGCATCATCGAAACCGGCGGAATGAAAGGCAGAAAAGAAGAAATGACGAAAGATGAACTCTTGAAAATTCTGCAAAACGGATTTCAAACCGAAAGAATTTTCTCCGAATATTCGATGACGGAACTGCTTTCGCAAGCCTATTCTTCCGGAAAAAATATTTACGAAACGCCGAATTGGATGCGTATTCTCGTTCGCAACACCGAAGATCCTTTTTCTTATGTGGAAGCCGGAAAAACGGGTGCGGTCAATATTATAGATTTGGCAAACGTTCATTCGTGCAGTTTCATCGCGACACAGGATTTGGGACGAACCGTTTCCGATGAAAAAAATCCTGATTCAGAATTACCCTTTGACTTCACTCAGGATGACAAAATGTGTCAGGTTGACACTTCGGCTACGCTCAGTGTGACAAGTCGAAACCCAATTCAGAATCCAAAATTTGAAATTCTGGGGCGGATTGACCATTCTGATATTCGCGGCTGCAGCCTTTTGATTTCCTGAAAAAAAATCCTTCAAAAATCCTGCATTTTAATTTTATTTTCTTTAAGTTAAATTTGAATATCTACTTTATAAAATTAGAGCCTGTTTAAAAATTTAATAAACCAATTTATTTTTCATGGCGAAAAGCACAATCCCTACCCTACTTTTCACGTTCAGTTTGTGGAATACGGAATCTCTGTATCCGTCTATAGTTCGCGGGCTGAGAAACATTTTGTCGGCGATTTCTTTGTAGGTAAGTTCAGTGCAAGCCCATTTTAAAAATTCGAGTTCGGGCGGTTTCAATTCGTTTAAAATTTGCGCAGATTCGTTTTCATAAGCCTTTATTTTGTCCACGCTTTGGGCTACGGCATCGGTGTAAAAAACGCCGTCTTTACTGACGATTTCTATGGCATCAAACAAAATTTCCGGCGGCATATCTTTCAGGAGATAACCTTTCGCTCCGGCTTTCAGCATTTGTATAATTGTGGTTTCGGCATCTTCCATCGTCAAAGCAACGACTTTGATTTGCGGATGTTTTTTCAGTAATTCGGAAGTGGTTTCTATTCCGTTTTTTATCGGCATTTTCACGTCCATCAGCACCACTTCGGGAAGTGTTTCGGAGTCATCAATTTTCTGCAAAAATTCTGCGCCGTTTTTGCTCGTCATCATCACTTCAAAATTCGGATTTGTGGAAATCATATTGTCGAGTGCTCTTAAAAACATTTGGTGGTCGTCCACGATTGCTATTTTTATGGGTTTCATAAGTTATTGTTTTGGGTAGTTTAACATAATTTTTGTTCCCGAATTTTCGGTGGATTCTATTTTTAAATCGGTGTTTATGATTTTGGCGCGGTTCGCCATATTCGTATGTCCACTGCCGGTTTTCGACGAGACAGAAATTCCTTTTCCGTTGTCTTCGATTAAAACTTTGAAATTACCCGGCGAATCTTCGATATGAATTTTCATTAGGGTTGCTTGCGAATGTTTCAGAACATTACTTATATTTTCCTGAATAATTCGGAACAAAATCAAGGAATGTTTGGGATTGAGGTCAATATCGTCTTTATTGGTTTGAAAATCTACTTCAATAAGGTTTAGTTCTTTAATTCTCTTGATTTCTTTTTCTAAAGAATTGATAATTCCAAAATGCAAAACATCTTCTGTAATAAAGGTTTTGGAGAGATTTCTGATGTCTTGAATACATTCGCCGAGCAGTTGATTGAGTTCCAGAACCTGTTGATTTTTATCAAAATGATTGGTCATCATTCTTGCGACTGTGAGTTTTTGCCCGATATTGTCGTGAAGTTCCTGCCCGACGTAGTTTAGCGTTTGTTCTTTGATTTCGGTTTGGCTGTTCGCCAATTCATTTTCAAAAGAAGATTCTTTTAGAATAAGTTGGGTTTTTTTCTTGATGAACACGCTGTAAATGATGAACATAATGCTCACCATCATCAAAATCACAATGGTGAAAAGAATAATAAAGGTGTCTAATTCTTTCATTTTTATTCTTTGATTTTTTTGCTGTTTAAAATGCCGACTATCAATATGCTGTATCCCATAAAATTAACGAAAAGCATAATCAACCGAAATAAATCCGCGCTTATGGAAACACCCATTTGTTGAACAAAGAAAAGCAACGGCAGTAGCCCTACATAAACCATTATAAGACAAATGCTTACCCAAAAAGGGAAATAGCTTTTTATGTTCAGAACAATGTTGGAATGAAAAGTTTCGTAGAGAAACAGAGAGATTGAACCGAGTAAAAGTATGGTTTCAAAAAAATAAAAATTTGTGGGAAATTCGTGAAAAAAGTTTTTGCCTTGCCACGATATCAAAAAGATTGAAACCAAAACGAACACAAAAGTAATAATCCGCTGAATCATTTTTGTAAACCGATGTTTCATAAAGTTTAAAAAATAAATGAAAAACAGCAAAAAAGAAATCAGATTGATAAAAATGATGAAGATAAAAATGTTGGAAACGGCGAATACATCGTTCAAGATTTTTGCCACAATGTTCGTAATTGCCGCAATTACAATTGCCACAACAATATAAATGCTGTTTTCTCCTAATTTTTTTTGATAGATAAAAAGCAGCATTGAAATCACAATCAGCTGAAGTATATTAATATAGCCCATTACCCGACATAAAACCAATATTTATTCATTTTTCCCAAATAAAATATAAGGTTCACTTACATTCGGGCGGACACATATTCGCAAAATTCAATCCGGAAACATCCTCGATTTCACGATTTGTTTCTCCTTGGGTTTCAGTGGTCGGAACCAGACAAACCGTTTGATAACCTCTTGTTTTCTCGCTTTGAAGTTTCCCAACCAATTTATTTTCAGGATATTGCGCCAATTTTATTTTGATGCCTAAATTGGTATATTTTTTCTTCGCGGCTTCAGTTTTTACATAATTGATATAATCCTCCAAAACCTCCAAAGAATACCAATATTCCTTAGAATCCGGCAGATTTGTTGCTCTTCCGGCATTGATTTTTTCGTAGTTGTCGGTTTCAAAATTGCGAACCAACTCGGACATTAATTCATAAGAAATCAATCTGTCCTCAAAATTTGAACTTGACATAATTTTAAACTTTAGTTGAGGCAAAAATAATTATATTTGAAATACGAAAAAACGTGAAAATCACCCTTTTTTTATGTTAAAGCAAAATTTTGAAAAAATAAAATCTCAAATCCCTGAAAATGTGAAACTTGTAGTGGTTTCTAAAACCCATTCTCCCGAAAAAATAAAACAAGTTTATGATTTTGGACAAAGAATTTTTGGCGAAAACAAAGTTCAGGAACTCGCGGAAAAATATCCCAAACTTCCAAAAGATATCCGGTGGCATTTGATTGGGCATCTTCAAAGCAACAAAGTGAAATACATCGCCGAATTTGTGGACACCATCGAAAGTGCAGATTCCGAAAAACTTTTGGAAGAAATCAATCGGCAAGCGCAAAAACACAACCGAAAAATTAAGGTTTTGCTTCAAATAAAAATCGCCGAGGAAGATTCTAAATTTGGTTTAAACAAAACCGATGCAGAAAATATTTTCAAAAAATACCTCGCCGGAAATTTTCCGAATATCGAAATTTCCGGACTGATGGGAATGGCGACCTTCACCGAAGATGAAAACCAAATCCGAAAAGAATTTTCACTTCTGAAAAATATTTTCGACGAATTTTCCAAAATCCGCCCGCTAAAAACGCTTTCTATGGGAATGAGCGGCGATTTCCCGATAGCGATAGAATGCGGTGCCAATTCTGTGCGAATCGGTTCGGCGATTTTTGGGAATCGGTGAATTTTGTTAAAATACAAAGAAATATAAAGACATCATTATGAAAACAATCGTATATATATGTGGTATTTACAGTTTAGCATTTGCAATTTTTCATATTGGATTTTGGAAAATATTTAAGTGGAATGATGATTTGAAGAAATTAATTTTTGCCAATAGAGGAATTATGCAAATTCTGAATGTTCAAATTATTTATTATTTTCTTTTTGTCTCCTTTCTTTGTTTCGGATACTCCGAAGAGTTGATGAACACGAAATTAGGCAATACTTTACTGCTGAGTTGCTCTTTATTTTGGTTAATAAGAACGGTTCAGCAATTCATTTTTTTCAAAAAGAATCATTACGTAATTCATATTTTAACAGTTCTGTTTATGATAGGAATTGTTTTATTTTCCTTACCGGTTTTCGTATAAATTTTCACAAATCTAAATTAACCCCGATTTTGAAAATTTTATTTTGTCTCAATTCTTTATTTTTGCAAAATGAAACTCAGTCAATGCAATCTTTTTATCAGGATTCATAGTGCGTTGAACGAAACTTTTTTTAATGAATAATTTTTTCATTCATAAAAACAAAGAACTTGCAAAAGGGAAAATGCTTCCCGTGATGGAACATTTCTACACGCTGCAAGGCGAAGGATTTCACACCGGAAAAGCCGCATATTTCATGCGTTTGGGTGGCTGTGACGTCGGCTGCCATTGGTGCGACGTGAAAGAAAGTTGGAATCCCGATTTGCATCCGTTGATGAACGCCGAAGAAATCGCGGAAATCGCGGCAAAATATTGCAAAACCGTAGTTTTAACCGGCGGCGAACCGCTGATGTGGAACCTCGAAATCTTAACCCAAAAATTGAAAAATCTCGGTTGTGCCGTTCATCTTGAAACTTCCGGCGCATATCCGATGAGCGGAACTTTCGATTGGATCACGCTTTCGCCGAAAAAAACAGGATTGCCGAAAGATGAAATCTACAAAAAAGCCCACGAATTGAAAGTGATTATTTTTAACAATCACGATTTTGAATTTGCTGAACAGCAAGCGACAAAAGTTTCCGAAAACTGCTTGCTCTACCTTCAAAGCGAATGGAGCAAAAGAAACGAAATGTATCCGAAAATCACCGATTATATTCTCGAAAATCCCAAATGGCGGGTTTCCGTGCAAACGCATAAATATTTGAATATTCCGTAAATTAATTTTAAATTAGCCGTTTTCAATCATAAAATAAATGCAGAGATTACGATATTCACGATATTTTAAACTCATCTTTATCCTTATTGATGTAGTTGTCATTTTCGGAGTTTTTGCCTATTTTTTTTACAGAAGCAATAATTTCAAATATGAGAATAATCTTTGGGAAGAGAACGGAATTTTAATGCTTGTTCTGATTTTTTTCTGGATGCTTCTTGGCGGAAGAACCCGGCTTTATACCGTTCCCAGAAATTTGACGTACACCATTTATTTAGAGCGGCTCATCACTCATATTTTGCTTTTTATTTTCGGAGTAATTTTGCTCGCAAAAATCAGTAATAATGAGTTTTTGAAGCGCGACCGCATCATCATCGCCACCGGACTTTTTGTGATTTTATTCATCGTGAAAACCATTTTGTTTTTCGCATTAAAATCCATTCGTGTGTTTGGATTCAACTATAGAAATGTGATGTTTTTGTCTGAAAATTCGTCGACTGATATTTTAAAAAATATTTTTATTCAACGAAAAGACTACGGTTTTAGAATTTTTGATTATCCTGAAAAAAAATCTAACAATATTAAAAAATTAATAAATTTTTGGAAAGAAAACGGAATCCATACGTTGTATCTCCCTTCGGAATATTCCGAACTCGAACATGAATTTGAAAAGGAAGTTTTTCGGGAAGCGGAAAATCATAAAGTTCGGGTTGCTCTCGTTCCGAACATTATTCAAAACAATTTTTTCCAGTTTGATTTGGGCTATATCGAAACTTTGCCGGTACTTTCGCAAACCAAATTTCCATTGGATTATCTTTCCAATTACGTTTTGAAAAGAACTTTTGATGTTATTTTTTCGATTTTGGTTTTGCTGCTGATTTGTTCGTGGTTTTTCCCGATAATCGCTTTATTAATCGTGATCGACAGCAAAGGCTCTGTGTTTTTTGTTCAGAAAAGATACGGTTTTCACGATGAAGTTTTTCATTGTTTAAAATTCCGAACCATGCATGTCAATAGGAATTCTTCGTCTAAAACTACAGAAGAAAACGATGAAAGAATTACCAAAATCGGAAAATTTTTGCGGAAGACAAGCTTAGACGAATTGCCGCAATTTATCAATGTTTTGTTGGGCGATATGTCGGTGGTTGGTCCGCGTCCGCACATGCTTTTGGTGGACGATATGTACAAATTGAAAATCCGAAGATATGCAGTGAGAAGCCTTGTGAAACCCGGAGTTACAGGTTTGGCGCAAGTGAACGGTTTGCGCGGCGACAACGGAAATGTGGATGTCGGGATGCAAAAAAGAATCATCACAGATACATTCTACGTTAAAAATTGGAGTTTCAGTTTGGATTTGGTCATCATTCTGAAAACCGTTTTGCTCGTGATTTTCGGGGATAAAAATGCGAAATAAATTTATGAAAATCACGAGATGCGGCTGGTGCGAGAAAGACGATTTGTACCGAAAATATCACGACGAAGAATGGGGAAAACCTGTTTTTGACGACGAAACTATTTTTGAATTTCTGGTTTTGGAAAGTTTTCAAGCAGGTTTGAGTTGGTACACCATTTTGGCAAAACGTGAAAATTTCCGGAAAGCGTTTGACGGATTCGACTATAAAAAAATCGCAAAATATTCCGAAAAAAAAGTGGAAGAATTAATGCAAAATCAAGGAATTGTTCGCAACCGAATGAAAATTTCGGCTGCCGTTTCCAATGCGCAAAAATTTATGGAAATCCAAAAAGAATTCGGAAGTTTTTCAAAATACATCTGGAATTTTGTAGGCGGAAAACCGATTGTAAATCATTTTAAAACTCTAAAAGACATTCCCGCAACCACCGAAATTTCAGATTTTCTTGCGAAAGATTTGAAAAAACGAGGCTTCAAATTTTTAGGTCCCACCGTGGTTTATGCACACATGCAAGCCACAGGAATGGTGAACGACCACATCTCGGAATGTTTTTTCAGATAAAGAATTTTTTTCAACGAAACAGAATTAAAGTTAAACATATTAAAATTTAAAATATTTTTAATGAATAAATTAAATATATTTAAGAATTACGAAATATTTAAGTATAATTTTAATGCAAAGAATTTTTAAAAAGGTTTGAAAATATTTTAAACGCAAAGTCATTTCATTCTGCAACGGGAAAAACGCATTAAGAGAACGCAAGCCTTTGCTAAATAAAATGCCTTTGCGTCCTAAAAATAAAAATCTTGCGTTCCTTGCGATAAAAAAAGACGGCGGATTAACATTTTTTAATACGTTTTACCCAAACGGATTTCCTGCTTTTGTTCCATTGCCCGAAAATCCGTACTTTTGCAACTTCAAAATTTCATCAATTCAATGAATATTACAGCCCAAAATCACGATGATGTCAGCGCTTTGCTTACTGTAACCATCGATAGATCCGATTATAAAGACAATGTTGAAAAACAACTTGCGGATTACGCAAAAAAAATACAAATTCCCGGCTTCCGAAAAGGAAAAGTGCCGCTGAATTTGGTGAGAAAACAATATGAAGCGGGAATTGCTTTTGATGAAATCAATAAACAAGTTTCCGATGCGCTCAATCATTACATCAATGAAAATAAATTGAAATTGATGGGGCAACCGATTCCGCAACCTGTCGAGAATTTTGACCATAATGCAGACCAAATTTCCGTAACTTTTGAAGTGGGCTACGAACCTTTTTTTATGATAGATTTGGCGAAATACGAAGTTCCGTATTACAAAGTGGAACCTTCGGAAAAAGAAATTTCCGAAGGCGTGGAAAATTTGCAGATAAAATTTGCGGAAGAAATTCCGAGGGACGAAATCGGGGAAGATTCTTATGTTGAACTTCAAATTTCGCAAGTGGTAGAACCGGATGCAACGGGCGAACATCATCATCACCCGAAATATACACACATTTCCAAAGACAGGAAAACGGCTTTCGATTTGGTGAAACATTTAAAAAAAGGCGAATCCGTGAAAATTTCTAAAGAAAAAATTCAATCCGATGAAACTTTGGCGAAAGAATTGGGTTTTTCAAAACAGGAAACGGAGCATTTTCATCATGACGAATTGGAGATTACGGTAGAAAATATTTACGATTTAAAACTTCCGACTCTCGACCAAGATTTTTTTGATAAAGTTTACAAAGACGGAAACATCACGTCCGAACAAGACCTCAGAAACATTATAAAATACGAATTGGAAGGCTTTTTCCGAAAAGATTCCGATGTTCATTTTGTGAACGAAACGATGGAGCAAATCATTGATAATGAGAACATTCAACTTCCGGAAACCTTCCTCGTGAAATGGTTGATGTATTCCGACCCGAAAATCCAAACCGAAGAACGCGCAAAAGAAATCTTTGAATCCGAAAAACGGTCGTTGAAATTTCAAATAGTTCAAAATAGATTGACGGAAGATTTCGGCATAAAATTAGAAAACAGCGATGTGATTTCTCGCGCCGAACAGATGATAAAAAATCAATTTGCGGCTTACGGACTTTATAATTTGAAAGACGAAGAACTTCAAAAATATGCTCTCGACATGTTGCAAAACAGAGATCAGGCGGAGCGAATTGCTTCCGAAGCATTGATGGACAAACTGAAAGACATTATCCTGAAAAAAGTTTCCAAAAAAGAAACCTCAATTTTGCGAGATGAATTTTTGAAAATGGTAAAGGCTAAAGATGAGTTTGCTGTTCCGGAATTCGATTCTTAAAAAAATCACTCTACAAAATAATAAGAAATAATGAACTGCAATTCCGGTGTTCCAAGATTTGCCGCTTCGGAATTTGCCTGTTCCTGCGTACAATCGGAATTGATTTCTCTTTTCTGAAACACGAAAGAATTGAACTCGTTTTTATCAATCACATCACTGAAAATATGTTCTATTTCCGAATTTGCCAACGCCGCAAAACCCGCATCTTCAAAACCGAACATCAACCGCAAATTTTCCTCGTTTGCAAAATGAGTATCCACAAAATCCTGAAACTGCGTTTTTGTATCAAAATCTCCCGCCCAAATATTGTAAACAAAAGATTTTTTCTTCGGTCGGTTCAAAATATCCTGATACACAAAATTCTCGCCGAGATACGCCTCGCGCACTTGCGGATCGTTCGCCAAATCTTCGGGAAAACCTTCGCGCATTATTCTTCCCTCGAACATAATGTAGGTTTTATGCGTAATCGCCAGCGTTTGCTGAACATTGTGGTCGGTGATTAAAATTCCGATATTTTTGTCGGTCAAACTTCGCACAATTTTTTGAATATCTTCTACGGCAATCGGATCTACGCCTGCAAAAGGTTCATCTAAAAGAATAAAATTCGGACTTGTAGCCAAACAACGCGCAATTTCCGTTCTCCGTCTTTCGCCGCCGGAAAGTAAATCGCCACGATTTTTTCGGACGTGCTGAAGCGAAAATTCCTCGATTAATTCGTCGCATTTTCTGTGTTGTTCGCGTTTTGAAAGTTGGGTCAGTTGAAGAACGCCCAAAATATTTTCTTCTACGGAAAGTTTCCTGAAAACCGACGCTTCCTGCGCCAAATAGCCGATTCCTTTCTGCGCTCGCCGATACATCGCATCGGAAGTGATGTTTTTATCGTCCAAAAAAATAGTTCCGGAAGTGGGTTTCACCAAACCGACAATCATATAAAACGTGGTGGTTTTTCCTGCGCCGTTTGGTCCCAGTAAACCGACAATCTCACCCTGTGAAACCTGAACGGAAACGCCTTTCACTACTTTTTTTTGTCCGTATTCTTTAATTAAATTTTCCCCGCGAAGAATCATAATTGCGGCAAAGATACGTTTTTTTGATTGTCGTTCTTTTTGTAAAATGTCAAATGGAGATAAAAAATCAGAGATTTAAAGATTGAAACCTCCAATCTAAAAATATTTTTAGATTACTGATATCCAATGAATTAAAATAATTATCTTTGGAGAATAAAACGTTTTGAATAAAATCATGAAAAAACTTTTCTACCTGATGCTTTTTTTTCCGACTCTCTTTTTCGCCCAAGAAAAAGACATTTTGAAAGTTCTTGAAAATCAACAAATTTCTTGGAATAGCGGCGATTTGGAGGGTTTTATGAACGGCTATTGGAACAGTGATTCACTGGTGTTTATCGGCTCAAAAGGCGCAACTTTCGGTTGGAAAAATACGTTGGATAATTACAAAAAATCTTATCCCACAAAAGAGAAAATGGGAATATTGGAGTTTTCGGATTTAAAAATAAAAATGCTCGGAAAAAATTATGCTTCCGTTTTTGGAAAGTGGAAATTGACTCGTGAAAACGATATACCAAACGGAATCTATACTTTGATTTTTCAAAAATTTAAAGACGGCTGGAAAATTATTCAGGATCATACGGAATGATATAACAATTTCTGAATATCCGCTTTGTGCAATAAACGATTGTATCCGTTTGATTCTCTATATTTTGTTCTTTTGTCTTGAAACATTCTATGTTAAAATCCAAATTTTAGGTTAATTTTTTTATATGAAATAAGGTTGATATTTTGGGTTTGCTGTTTATGATTCCGAAAATTTGTCTGAGAAGTTTGTTGCAGACAGCGATTAGAGCCACTTTTTTGCATTTTTCTTTTTCTAAAATTCTCTCATAAAGTGCTTTGTATCGGGCATTGAATTTTATGGCACTTCACGAACAAATATACAAAACACTCCGTACAAAACCTTTTCTGGTGCGGCATTTTCCGACTGTTATTTTTTTCCCGATTCCACGGATGCTCACGAGCAGTTCTTTCGTTTCTTTCAATTGGAAATCTTCTAATTTCGATAATCTTTTTTGAAGTTTATCAATATCATTATTAATTCTTTTAATGATTGATTCATAATAATTTATAACATCTTTGTTTTTGACGAAGTGATTTTAATGTAAATCTCGCTTTTTTCTGCTAAAGTTCGATATTTTCTTTTTTCGGCTCGAAAGGTTGCATTTCTGCGGTCATTTTTTCACCGAAACTCCTGATCAATCGGGTATCTTCTTCACCCGTTTTGCTGATTTGGTTTTTTCTTCTTGTATTACTTCCCACGAGTGTAATTTTATCAATTCTTGGTTTATAATATTTGTTGTAAAATGACATCAAATTAGTGAACATTTGATTCAAAAACTTCAACTTCGTCCTGCCAAAAGTAGACCACAAAATTTACCATATTTTTGGAAAAACCAACACGCTTTCCTCGAAATAATCGAGCGTGATTCTTTGTCCGTCTTGGATGTTTCCGGCAAGGATTTCTTTAAACGTTTAAACCTTTTATGATGATTTTGATTGCTTTGCTGTCTATGCTGTCAAACTCTGATTTGTCGTAAATGGTGAGCAAATAAACTTCTTTGTTTTCGGTTATGACATAAGTTATAATTCTTGCTCCGCCGCTTTTTCCTTTTCCCTTGCTTTTAATTGCAAGTCGGATTTTATAAGTTTCGTTTCCTAAAGGTGTGCCTATGTTTGGATTTTTTTCAAAACCTTATCCAAATCGGCGAGTTCTTGTTTTAATGACGGAAATTTTTTGATAAGCCGTTTTGCCTCGCGTTTAAACTTATCGCTTGGAATAACCGTTAAAGTTCATTTAAAAACTCGTTTAAAGTTTGCTTGTGTTTTGTTTTTTTCAGAACGGCAACTTCTTCAAAGGCTTCTTTAAGGTCTGATTTCAGTTGCAAAGCCTGTTCGTATTTTTTTAGTTTGGTCAAAATTTTTTCCCATTCGGACAAGGGAAGCTGAACGGCGTTTGTTTTACCGTTGATATCGTTAACGTATTGAAGTGTTGTTTTCATAAACCAAATTAAAGTGATTACAAAGATAAAATTTTTCTTTAAAAACCCTTACTCCGCCTCCCGAAAAACCAAACCGCTTTCCTCGAAATAATCGGGTGATGATTTCAAGTTTTAAAGGTGATTTTTTGCCAAAAAACAGTATTTTTGTGTTATAAATATTGGTTGTATGGAAAAACAAACAGCGTGGGATTACGCATTAGGACTTATCAAAATTGACGGATTGACACCTACACCCGAATTTTTAGAAATGGTGGAAAAAGAAATTCAAGGAGAAATGACATTGACCGAAATAGAATATTCCTTGAATAAAAAATATAAAATGAAAGGCGAAACAATTGTTGGTCAGTTAGAACAATGAAGGATCCTTATCTTTATTCGGACGGCGAAACATTGATCAATCTTTTTGAGGAACGAGATGAACAGCGGCTTGCAGAAATCGAGGCTGTTTATACGGCGTTGCGTTTAAGGCAATTGTGCGACGAACCACAAATAGGATTGTTCGATTTTAAACATCTTTGCAATATTCATCAATTTATTTTTCAAGATATTTTTCATTGGGCAGGGCAACCGAGAATCATTGATATAGAAAAAGCAGAAGCGGCTTTGGGAGGCTTGTCCGTAGAATATTCCGATGTTCGAGACATCCAAAATCACGCAGATTCCGCTTGCAAAAAAATGAACGGCATTCCTTGGAAATCACTTCATATAGACGAAAAAGCCGAATATTTTTCAAAATCTATGGCGGAATTGTGGAAAGTTCACCCTTTCAGAGAGGGCAATACACGAACAATAATAACATTTTGTTGTGATTTTGCCGAACAAAACGATTTCCGACTGAACAGAGAATTGTTTAAGGATAATAGTGTTTATGTTCGTCGTGCATTAGCAGCCGCATCAGCGGTTTTTACAGATTTAGGAGATTTTTCGCAACCGCAACATCTTATTAAAATTGTGAGAGATGCGATTGATTAAGAAAATCCATTATCCCAATCTCACTCCACCTCCCGAAAAACCAACCCGCTTTCCTTGAAATAATCGAGTGCGATTCTTTGTCCGTCTTGAATGTTTCCGGCGAGGATTTCTTTGGAAAGTTTGTTGTATTTTTTTGTAAAATAAATAGTTTGTATTTTTACACATTGAGAAAGAAAAAAATCAGCAAATGGAAACCATAATACTGCATCCAAAGACTAAAAATCAAATACTGGCTATTAAAAAAGTGGCAAAAGATTTTAATATTCCTGTGGAACAATGGGCGAAAGAAATAGCGAACAGCGAATCCAAATATGATGAACAATATTTGAATGGATTAATAGAAAAAGCCTCAAAAAATTGGACGAATATTAAAGATAAGGATTTGTGGTTGCAAGAAATAAGAGGCTATGAAATTTAAAAGCGTTTTTTGCGATACAAGTTTTTTTATTCGTTTGTTGGATAGAAACGATGCACTCCACACTCAATCTAAAGAATATTTTAAATATTTTATCGAAAACAATTTTGAATTGTTTATCAGCACAATAGCAATAGCCGAATATTGTGTCGGCGGCGATATTCACGAATTACCCTTTAAAAATCTGCAAATTGTTCCCTTCAATTTAAAGCACGCACAACGAGCCGGCGAATTTGCTAAAATTATTTTTCACGAAAGAAACAAAGGGAAACTGCAGGTAAACGATAGAAAAATTATTCCGAACGACACTAAACTTTTTGCCCAAGCAGATTGTGAAAAAGAGGTTGCTTTTTATTTATCGTCTGATACGGAAAGTTTAAAAATATACAATTTGCTCAAAGAAAAAACAACGTTAGAATTTCGGTTTATTGATTTGCATATACCGTACAATGAAATGTTTGAAATATAAAATTCATCCGAAAAAAACTAACACCTCGACTTCACTCCGTGTAACAAGCATCCTCAAACTCTCACTCCGCCTCCCGAAAAACCAACCCGCTTTCCTCGAAATTTCAAATCATTAAAGCAGAATTTTGTATATTTACTTTGTGAACAGCAAAACAAATATGGAACTTGATTTTGAAATTGACCGACTGACCAATTCGATTATCAATATGATTTCGGGGGAAGTTTTTGAAACGATAATTACCGAAGTGAAGGATGATAATTTAATCAAAAAAACAGCGTGGAGTTTTGATTGGCACAAGGAACTTAAAGACAGAAATAAAAAAGTTTATAAATTGACCTCTCAAAATAATCCTGACATCATTCACGGATTAATTTGCCTTACCGATAAAGGCGATCATATTTTTATGGATTTGATTGAAAATGCAAAATTCAATAAAGGCAGGAATAAACTTTACGGAGGAGTTGCAGGAAATTTGGTCGCGTTTGCTTGCAAAACGTCTTTTGAAAAAGATTATGACGGTGTTGTTTCGTTTGTCGCCAAAACTCAATTAATAAAACATTATCGGGAAACAATGGGCGCAAAGTTGTTTGGAACAAATAAAATGTATATTGATACTCCGGAGGCGTTAGTATTAACTAAAAAATATTTTAAAGATTTTCAATAATGATAGATTTCAAAAAAATGGACGAAAAGGATTTTGTATTCATAAACGAACCTTGGAGCGAACAAGAACAAAAAGAATTTAGCGAATTTATAAAACAGCGCAAACTTCAGCGGCTTGCGGAACAAAAAGCAAAAACCTATCGTCCCAAAACAATGCGAAAGAAAAAAGAGTTGGAAAAGATTTGATGATTATTTCGCCTCCCGAAAAGCCAAACCACTTTCCTCGAAATAATCGAGCGTGATTCTTTGTCCGTCTTGAATGTTTCCGGCGAGGATTTCTTTAGAAAGTTTGTAAGGCAACCTCAAGGTCTGATTTTAATTTTTTCAGTTTTCGTTTGCCGATATGTTCTTTAAATTCGGAAAAAGTCATTTCAAGCAGTTATTGGGTTTACTCGCACTTGTCCTCCTATCACTTTCAAAACTTTCATTACCGTTGAAAATTGAGGTTTGGCTCCTTCGGACAATGCTTTGTACAAACTTGGGCGACTAAGTCCTGTTTCCTCTGCAATTTTAGTCATCCCGATTGCTTTTGCGATGTTTCCAATTGCCGCAATGATTTCAGAATTATTTCCTTTTTCTAAAACTTCATTAAGGTATTCGGCAATCATTTCATTGCTGTCCAAATAATCTGCTATATCAAATTTTGATGTTTCCATTTTTGTATCCGATTGAATACAAAAGTAGTTAAAACATTTGAGTAAATTTTAATTTTTAGATTTTTGCGAACAAGTTTTTAAAGTTTTAGCACAAAAAATCCTCCGAAGTTTGGAGGATTTTTTTGTTTGTTAATGCCATTAGCTAAAAGCCACCAGCCAACCGCTATATTATTCTTTTATAAATTTAACCGATTGATTATCAATGTTCAAAATGTAAACACCTTTTTGTAAAGCCGAAACATCCGTAGAATTTCCGGTAAAGGTTTTTATTAATTTTCCTGATAAATCATAGATTTCTGCAAACCTTGAATTTTTGAACTCTGAACTTTGAATTGTAAGAACGTCTTTCACAGGATTTGGGTAAACGGAAATTTTGGTGTTAGAGATTTCTTGGGTTCCTGCTAAACCGGAAGTTGTGAAATTTGGTCCGTTTATCGGGCTTTCGTCTGCGGCTCCGATTGGATATAAACGCCACGCATATTCTGTGCCGGGATTTAAGTTTTCCAAAAGATAAGACGTTCCGATAATATTAGATATCAATGTCCAATTTGTGTTGGCAACTGTGCGATATTCTATATTGTAAGTGCTTACATTTTTTGCAGCCTCTATCGGTTGCCAATGCAAAAGCACGCTGGTGTCTTCTATCTCTAAAACCTCTAACGGAGCAAGCGAGCAATCTGAAGTAATTGTGGGATTGTTGCCAATGTTGTTTGTGGTTACGAAATCTTGTAATTCTTGCAACTGGTTTTCATCCACACAGATAAATGTGAGGTTGGGATTGTTTGTAAAATCATAACCCGAATTACTATTAACTGTAATAAAATTTTTATCGACACCATTTTTTATAAATAAGGAAACAAGTTGATTATCGTTGCAATGTAAAACAGACAGGTTTTGATTGTTGCTAACATCCAAACTTGTAAGTTGATTAATCAAACACCTTAAACTTGTCAGATTAATGTTATTAGAAACATCTAAATTGGTAAGTTGATTATCAGCACATTCTAAAAATAGTAAATTTGTATTATTCGAAACATCCAAACTTGTGAGTTGATTGGTGTTGCAAATTAACCATTCCAAATTAGGATTATTAGAAATATCCAAACTTGTAAGTTGATTCGAACTACAATTTAACCATTCCAAATTAGGATTATTAGAAACATCCAAAACCGATAAATTTTGATGATTGCAATCCAGTTGCGTCAATGCAGTTGCTCCCGAAATATTCAATGATGTAAGTAGTACATTCATAGAGCAATTTAAATATTGTAAATTAACAAGATTGGAAACGTCTAATGTTGTAAATTGATTTTCATAACAAAGTATAGTTTTAGCATTTACAAAATACTCTATTCCTTGCAACGACTGAATACCTGCGCTGTGTAAATCCAAATATTGAACCGATTCTTTCCCTGCTTCTTCTTGTGAGATTTCACCGTCACCATTTATGTCGCAGCCTACAGAAATTAACCTTGCTTTAAAATTTGGGTCTTCAAACTCTATAATTTGCGCCTTCGCTCCAAGCGCAAACAAAACTGAAAATAATAAAATTGTTTTTTTCATTGTTTTATAATTTATTGTTATTCAAATATGTTTTAATGATTTCAGGATCAAACTCAATGGTTTTGCAATCACCGGATAACTTAAATAGGTTCGATTCAACTTTTATCTTTTCATCCACACCACTTTGTTGTATAGTCATCACTTCAACTTTTTCTTTTGAAAATTGATCTAACTCCATAAGCATAGGTCTACTTTCAAATTCATCCAAACTTAGTGTTTGATATTCTCTCATATTAGTTCCTTTTTTCTTACTTTTTGAAAGTAATTCCTTGAGAAAAATAGTTTTATTGTCCATAATTAAAAAATTATTTTCCGCAAATTTACCCCCATTTCATCCCAACTTGTGAGGTTTGTTTATACCCTATTTTCGGGTAAAAACTCACTCGAAATTTAATTTTTCGGAATAGAAGGCAAAAAAATCGGTTTTCAAAACAATGGAAATTTTAAACAGCATTTCATAAGCGATGTGTTTCTTTTTCAATATCTTGCGGAGATTGCTGTCGTCATAATCCAATTCATTGGCAAGCCAAGATTGAGAACGTTTAAATTCTTTCAATCTCTGTTTTATCAATTTCCCGATATGCAAATCCTCAAAAGTTTCCATAATGTTTCTTGAAAAAAAGCCATAAAAAAAGCGGACTTTACATTATCCGCCTTTGAGGTCGTAGGAATAACCCGTAACACAAATAAGTAAGCCCGCATTCCTGCGAGCATTTTCACTTATTCTATGTGTTACTCTTGAAATTTCCTACGTTTCAAAGACAAGAATATGATAAAAACGCTATGTTTTTATGTCCTGTTTTTTTATGCCATATTTGTTGCTGTTTTTAGAAGTGTAAAGATATGGATTTTTCAGATTTGGAAATATAAAATATTAGGGTTAAAATCCAAAACCCCATCAACCGACAACCATCAACTATTCAGTAGCCCGAAAAACCAACCCGCTTTCCTCGAAATAATCGAGCGTGATTTTTTGTCCGGCGAGGATGTTTCCGGCGAGGATTTTTTTGGAAAAGCGTTTTTTTTTATTGAATTTGTATGCCGGTAGATTTTATTTCATCCAAAAAACCTGCATAATCCGTATCTCGAGCAATTAATACGGGTTCTATTCGCGTGTCTATTTTTCTTGTTAAAGTCCACAATATAGGTTCGGTTTCAAAAAAATTGTAATTATCATCCAAACTGTTTACTACTAACGCGATATCAATATCACTGTCTTTTTGTGCCTGATTTTTAGCATACGAACCGTACAGCCAAAATTGTTCTATTCGGATAGGAAAATTGGCAAGCACCAAATCTTTATATGCTTTTGCTTTTTCTATGATAGTTTCTCTTTTATCCATTGCTGTAAAATTTTGGTTTCGCGGATAAGCGTTTGGCAAATTTGAGGAGAAAGTTGTTTTAGTAAATTTGCTTTATAATCCGGATAACGCGCTTTGATATTGAGCGGTTCTATCGTATCAATGAATTTCTTTTGTGCTTCGGAAAATTCATCATAAAATCCCGCAAGTTCTGCTATCCGAACTAATTTATGAATATACGGCGGAGCATCTTCTTTAAGTTTTGAATAATACGCTTTAAAAATTTTTTCGATAGCCTGGTGACACATAAATCCAACATACAGATAGCGTTTTGTTTCAAACATTGCATCTGCACTTTCCATATCATAATCAGATAAATCCATCCAATATTCTACCTTTTCTTCTTTAGTCATAAAAAGGAATTGCTTTTACAAAGATAGCCTTTTGTTTTTTTACAGGTATTTTCTTTTTTTGCCATCTAATTCTCCGCCCCCCGAAAAACCAAACCGCTTTCCTCGAAATAATCGAGCGTGATTCTTTGTCCGTCTTGAATGTTTCCGGCGAGGATTTCTTTGGAAAGTTTAAAAGGCAACCTCAAGGTCTGATTTTAATTTTCTCAGTTTTCGTTTGCCGATATGTTCTTTAAATTCGGAAAAAGTCATTCCACGAGTTTCTTCAGCGATTTTCTCTTTTATCGCCCTAAAAAATTTAACCGTATCAAATTCTTTTTCTTTGTTTTCTGCTTTATTTTCCATTTTCTACAATGTCTTTTGGTGAACGAATGTCTAATTGTATGTAGCCGTTTCTAATATTAATGGAGTTGTAACCTCTGATTCTGAATACATTTACAATGTGTTTAAAGTTCCAACTCACCAAATAATCTACTTTGTTTATCGTGGCGCAAGCAATATGTCTGCAATCATCAATGCTGGTTTCCCCGACTACTTTTTCACGGATGTAAGCGTGGGCAAGAGTATTGATTTCTTCTGTAATTTCTACAAACTCAACGGTATTTTCATCTAAATTAATAAAATGTTCTTTAATTCTGTCCGGCGCATTTTCCAATTCAAATTCAGTAAGATCGGAATATACACAAATAATCTCACCCGATTTGACCATATCAAATAATTTTTCGGTTTCTCGTTGAAACTCAATATCGTATATTCCTCCAAACACCGAAGTGTCAAAATATAATCTGGACTTTCTCACAAGGCTAATTTAAGAATTATTTTTTTTGCCAAATTTAGAACAAATAAAAATATAAGATTCATAGTATAAAATCACTCCGCCTCCCGAAAAACCAAACCGCTTTCCTCGAAATAATCGAGCGTGATTCTTTGTCCGTCTTGGATGCTTCCGGCGAGGATTTCTTTGGAAAGTTTGTTTAAAACTTCCTGTTGGATTACGCGTTTCAAAGGTCGTGCACCGAAAACAGGGTCGTAGCCTTTGTTGGTGAGATAGTTTACGGCATCTTGCGTGGAAGTCATCAAAATGTTGCGTTTCGAGAGCAAATCATTAAAACTTCGAAGTTGATACTGAACAATTTTCCCGATTTCTTTTTTGTTAAGCGACTGAAACAGAACTATTTCGTCAATTCTGTTCAGAAATTCCGGACGCAAAGTTTGCTTCAAAAGATCGAAAACTTCATCTTTGGTTTTTTCTATGATTTCATCGCGATTTTCGTCCGTCAATTTCTCAAAATGTTCCTGAATAAGGTGCGAACCGAGATTAGACGTCATAATGATAATCGTATTTTTAAAATTCACCACGCGACCTTTGTTGTCCGTCAATCGTCCATCGTCCAAAACTTGCAGCAGCGTGTTGAAAACATCGGGATGCGCCTTTTCGATTTCGTCCAAAAGAACTACGGAATACGGTCGCCTTCTGACGGCTTCGGTCAGTTGTCCGCCTTCGTCGTAGCCGACATATCCCGGAGGCGCGCCGACCAATCTGGAAACCGAATGTCGCTCTTGATATTCGCTCATATCAATTCGCGTCATATTGTTCTCATCGTCGAACAAAAACTCTGCGAGTGCCTTTGCCAACTCGGTTTTTCCGACACCGGTAGTTCCCAAAAACAGAAACGAACCGATGGGTTTTTTCTCGTCGTTCAATCCGGCTCTGTTTCGGCGAATAGCGTTTGCTACGGCTTCTATCGCTTCATCTTGACCCACAACTCTGTGATGAATTTCGCCTTCCAAATTCAGCAATTTATCTTTTTCGGATTGCAAGAGTTTGGTTACCGGAATTCCCGTCCATTTTGCGATTACTTCAGAAATATTTTCGGCGGTTACTTCCTCTTTGATGAGTTCGTTTTGCTTGTTTTGCATCTCGATTTCGAGTTTTTGCAATTCTTCCTCTTTTTCTTTAATTTTTCCGTATTGAATTTCGGCAACTTTCGCGTAATCGCCCACTCTCGACGCTTTTTCGGCTTCCAATTTCAGCGTTTCGATTTCTTTTTTAATGTTCGTCAAATCCTCCGATTTTTGTTTTTCCTGAAGCCATTTTGCATTGATTTCGTTGCGCTGTTCCGTCACTTTTGCAATGTCCTCTTTCAAATGTTCGATTTTAGCAGGGTTTCCTTCTCGAGAAATCGCTGCCAATTCGATTTCCATTTGCATTAATTTTCGGTCGAGAACGTCTAATTCTTCCGGTTTTGAATTGATTTCCATCCGAAGTTTTGCCGAGGATTCATCAATCAAATCAATCGCTTTATCGGGTAAAAATCTGTCGGAAATATAGCGTTGAGACATTTCGACGGCGGCAATTATCGCTTCGTCTTTGATTCTCACTTTGTGATGAGCCTCGTATTTATCTTTAATTCCGCGAAGTATGGAAATGGCGGATTCTGTGTCCGGTTCTTCCACCATCACTTTCTGGAAACGCCTTTCGAGTGCTTTGTCTTTTTCAAAATATTTTTGATATTCGTTTAAAGTAGTCGCACCGATTGCCCGCAATTCGCCTCTTGCCAACGCCGGTTTCAGAATATTTGCAGCGTCCATCGCTCCTTCGCCGCCGCCGGCTCCGACCAATGTATGGATTTCGTCAATAAATAAAATAATTTGTCCGTCGCTTTTAATCACCTCATTTACAACGGATTTCAATCTTTCTTCAAATTCGCCTTTATATTTTGCGCCGGCAATCAAAGCGCCCATATCCAAAGAATAAAGCGTTTTATCCATCAAATTTTCGGGGATATCGCCGCTGATAATTCTGTGTGCAATTCCTTCTGCAATCGCGGTTTTCCCGACTCCCGGTTCGCCGATAAGAATCGGATTGTTTTTGGTTCTTCGGGAAAGAATTTGCAACACTCGGCGGATTTCTTCATCTCGCCCGATTACGGGGTCAAGTTTTCCTTCGGAAGCGAGTTCATTAAAATTTTTGGCATATTTGTTCAAACTTTGATATGTTTCTTCCGAGCCTGCGGACGTGGCTTTGCTGCCTTTTCGCAGTTCTTTGATTCCGCCTTCCAAAAGAGATTTCGTAACGCCCAAATCTTTCAGAATTTTGGAAACCGCAGAATTGATTTCAATTAATGCGAGCCAAAGATGTTCGATGGTTACGAACTCATCGCCCATTTTTTTGGCGATATTTTGGGCTTCCAAGAGAATTTTGTTGGCGTTTTGCGAAAGATAAAGTTCGCCGCCTTCCACTTTCGACAAACTTTCGATGCTTTCTCGGTTTCGTTCGCGAACCAATGCGGCATCGGCTTCGGATTTTTTCAGCAGAAACGTAGAAATATTTTCATCTGTTTGGAAAATTCCTTCCAAAAGATGTTGAGGTTCAATACTTTGATTGCCGAACTCCATCGCAATTTGTTGTGCCTTTCCGATGGCTTCCTGAGATTTTACGGTAAATTGATTTAGATTCATAATTTTTTGTTTAAAGTTCAAAAATTCAAGGTTCAAGATTCAAAGTTCAAGGTTCAAAATTCAAAGTTTATCCTTTGTTTCACATCTCGCACCTCGAAACCCGAAACTCGTATCTCGTATCTCGAAACAAAAAACATTCTATTTACGAATAGCGGTCAGATTTTCCGAATTTTATAGGCTTTATTAAAAATAAAAAGACAAATTTTCCGAATTTTTGATGTAAATTAATAGAAATCTCTGTGCGCATTTTATATGCACATTTTTAAACATTATTTATTTAATTAAAAATTTAGGAGTATATAAATCAAAACAAATAAAAACATTGTTAAAAATAATCAATGAAATATATCCTAAATTAACAATGCCAAAATTTAAACAGGCTCTAAATAGATATTTATGATTATCATTTCGATTAGTTTTAATATGTCTAAAATACCCTTTTAAACTATCTTCATAAGTTACATACCAATCATTCTCGCCATAGCCATTGGGAATGTCGTTTTTTATGGTACCATCATAGATAATTGTTTTTTCTATTGTTGGCAGAACCTCCATTTCAATCTTAACTTTTTTTTATCAATATTGTTGGTGGAAGTAACTGAAATAGTGTTTTCTTTACATCCAAAAACGAAAAAACAGAAAATAAAAATATGTATTTTTTCATCTGTTTATATTTCGTTATTTATTTGATTTTCAATGTTTTGAAAAATTATAATCATTGGTTTGTGTGACAAATTTTTGTCCTGGGAGTTTCATTTTATCTTTGTTGTTATCCACCCCCGCACAAACCCTTTCTCGTGGTTATAAAATTAAATATCACTTTTTTTGTAATGCTGATGATTAAAGAAAAACCGACACATTTGATACATTATCCCATTTTAATGATATTTAGGATTATTAAATGTCTATTGATAGTATATGAACAGCACCAAACATCATCAACTCCGGAAACTTTTATTGGTAAATAAATCTCATTGTCATAAATATTTTTAAGCTTATTCTGTTCATTATCACTTAAAAAATCG
>JAITMJ010000080.1 GCA_031277475.1 Flavobacteriaceae bacterium | reverse complement strand
GTTGTGGTCATAGTCTCCCTGGTATATTCCAAAAAATTTTACCTTGCCTTGCTTATTGATAAGAAATTTGATAATTACCCATTGGTTTTCCATTTTAGCAACCACTGAAAAAGATATTTCGCGGTCGCAAGGTAAATAGTTTGCATTTATGTCAACTATGTGGTTCAAATTTTTTACCGTCAATATAAAGCTCCAAAGTATTAACGCTTAACGGTTTGTAAGGCTGTTCCGGCTCAATATCTCTGTCATCCGAACAGGAAAAAGCAAAAAGAAACGCTATGAGTATTATTAAATATTTTTTCATTTTTTCTAAAATTAAAATTTGCACCCGCACTTAAAAAAAGCGGGTGCAAATATATTAAACATTTTGCATTTTTAAGCCAAAAGCCATTAGCAAAATTAATCCGGATTATCCGAATATTTCTCATAAACCGCCGTAAGCACTATATTTGTCCAGCAATCAGGGTAGGTTTCCGGAGTTTCTGTGTAGCGGTGCTGCATCGTAATTTTTATCTTCATATCCGGCAGGATTTCCATGTTGGTTACTATTGGAGTGGTTGGAGTAAAAATATCTTCCGGAAAAGCGGGATGATGAACAAAAGGTGGATCTACATCATATTCTAAAATATTGGTGTTTCTATCATATTTAAGAATACTTCCTCCAAAATGCATAGGTTTATAGTTATGAATCTCATAATCATTATATTGAGGCCAAAATTGAGCGGCAAGTATCCAACCATTATAAAGATAATAGTTATTGCCATACAAAGGTGTGCTGTGAATCTTAAGAATTTTATTATAAGTATAATAGGCAAAATCTAATTCTTGTAGCATATCAGTTGTGGCGTTTCCGTCGTGGTTTAAATCCAAAGGAATATCGGAAGCTAAAGTTACCAAATTGTATTTCCCTTTTAGCATATTGGCATCGTTTTGTTCTTCTCTTTCATCTTCTGAGCAAGAAAAAACAAAAAGAAACGCTGTGAGTATTATTAAATATTTTTTCATAAGATTATTTTGTTAAAATTACCTGTGCCTTTTTGACACAGGTAATAATTTTTTTGCAAAAGTATAATTTTATTTTTAATACGCCAATCTCGGGCGGACTTCAATTTCTATATTAGGCGCAGGATTGTATTTTCTCGGCACCAATCTGCCATATTCCGGGAATAACCATAAGGGTTTCCAATCTACCACATTATGATCAAACCTGATTTCAGAGTCTCCAAGATGATCATCACCATCCTCCCATTCGATTGTATAAGTCTGAGTATCTGTGGTCTCAACAGAAGAGCCAAACTTCAATCCCCATTTGGTTTTTTCTCCTCCTCCATTAATATCAATACTTACATTACCATTATATTTGAAAGTATGTGATTCGGTCTTTGTAAGATCAGCCCCAGTATCTACTTCCCAAAATTCTATTTTCCAAATATTAGATTTGGTACTTAAATCCCAAGTAACCAACTCTATTCTTTCAGGACGCTCATACAGATCATACATTTTTGTACCTGTGATATGAGGGGTATATTTGTAAAGTCCCCAGAGAAATTTCTCTTTAGTATAAGTTATTACAAACAAATCTTCAGGTACAATAGGAACTCCCTTGTCAATTATTTGACTGACATCTGTAGATCCTGTATGGCAGATTATTCTAAAATCATATTCTCCGTCTGTCCATCCCGACGTTTGCGGCGGATCTTGAGGTCCCCAAATGATTGTTTCATCCTTAAACCTGGGATCATTCAAGCCTTCGGCAAGATTAGTATAAGCAGTATTGGGGTTACCGATGAATTGAATAGCAGTAACATATTCTATGTAATTCTGACGCAATGCTCCGTTTGGATAATCCGGCGTCAATCCATAATAAATAAAATCCCTCTGCCAGCCGCCGGGTGTATAATCTTTGTAAGCATCATAAGCCTGAACGTGATAGGAATCAACTCGCGGATAATCTCCGGAAGGCGGCGGTGGAGGTGGAGGATTAACAATGGTTACATCAAAATTATTATCCGCCAAACGCAGTTGCACATCATCGGTCGGCTCGGTAAGAACTCTGGTATCCAATTTGTTATACCTTGAATCTGTGTTAGAGATCACTCTTTCATTATCTTTTATAACCACAACGGGAAAACCCGGAATGTATTTTGCCTCCAACACAAAATGTCCTCCGTCTGCCATATAAATCGGGACATCATCATTTCCGTAAGTTCGTACGCCAACGTAAGGAATTTCATCCATGGTTTCCCAACTTTCGGCAGAGAAAGAATCTTCAGGTAAATCGGGTACAAAAATCGTCAATAGCGGCATACTGCTTTCAATTTCCAGCAACTGTGCTTCGGTTTCAAAATACGGCAACAGCAAATCGTGGATGGTATTTCCACCCATTGCCGTAAGTGCTACTACAGGTTTGTTTTTAATGACGTGGTAAAGCACATCATAATCTCTGTTCACCTGTTTCAAGGCTTCCATTTTTATGAAATCCCGCAATTCTTTGTGATCTTTCAATGCTTTTGCCAATGCTTTCGCAAATTGGGTTTTCATTTCGGTGTCTTTACTCATCACCGGATTCACTACCGGATTTTCCGCCGGTATTTCACTCGAGAGTCTTTCTTCTCTACAGGAAAAAAGACATAGACTTAAGGAAACTATACTTCCCAAAAATAAAAATTTATTCATAACATTTTATTAAAAATTATTGCTGCAAACATAAACCCATTTACCATTAAGTTGTAGGGAAACTTTCTCCCGATTTTCGGGAAACTTTTGCCTGATTATCGGGAATATTTTTCCCGATTTTTAATTTTTCGGAATAATGTGCAAAAAAATCTTCTTTTAAAACCAAGGAAATTTTAAACAATATTTCGTTATGAATATATTTGTTTTTCAGCATTTTACGCAAGTGACTGTCGTCATAATCTATTTCGTGAGCAAGCCAAGATTGGGAACGTTTATGCTCTTTTAATCGTTTTTTTATAAGTTCCCCGATGTGCAAATCTTTAATCGTTTTCATAATGTTAGTGTTTTTGTAATAAAAAAAGCGGACTTACACTATCCGCTTCTGAGGTCTTGAGATTACCCACACACAAAATAAGTAAGCCCGCATTTCTGCGAGCGCTTACTACTTATTCTCGTGTGTGTTTTGAAAGTTCTCAAGTTTTCAGAAACAAGAATATGGTAAAACGCTATGTTTTTTATGTCTGTTTTATGCCATTTATTTGTTTTTTAGAAATGTAAAGATAGGGAATTTGGGGAATAATTTAAAAATTTTAAATTGTCAAACGTATAAAAAAAATCATTCAAAAACATTGAGGAAAAGGTTGAAAGCCTATCGTCAATAGAGTAGGCAACATCTTATGAAATAAATTACAGCGAATCAAAATATTTTTAATGATTATCTCCAGAGGTGAAAAATGTATATGTTTACATTTCATAATTTTTTTTAATGAGTTTGACTCAAATTCCAAAGCTTAGGAATCCCACATTGTAAAAAACAAAAACTCAACCACTTGTAATTTCAAAAACATTTTATTCTTTCATAACATATTAATAATTAGCAATATTTTATAGAGCAAGTTCCTGAATTATTTCTCATACAATCTTGTTTTCGACCAATGGCTCTGATTCGGAGATAAAATAATTTCTACCCCTACGAAAATTTGGACAAACTAAACGGAAAATTTAAACACGTACAAAACAGCGAGTTAAGTCTTTACTCTTTTTTTTCCAAGTCTAAAAAATCACTTCGCGGCTTTTTTCGGGCTCATCATCATAATCATTCGTTTGCCTTCCAATTTCGGCATTTGATCCACTTTCCCGACATGTTCCAAATCTTGTGCGAGTTTCAAAAGCAATATTTCGCCTTGATCTTTAAACACAATGGAACGCCCTTTGAAAAAAACGTAGGTTTTCAGTTTCGAGCCTTCTTCCAGAAACTTTTCGGCGTGTTTCATTTTGAATTTATAATCGTGGTCGTCGGTTTGAGGTCCGAAGCGAATTTCTTTTAAAACCACTTTTATCTGCTTGGCTTTCAGTTCTTTTTGTTTTTTCTTTTGTTCGTAAAGAAATTTTTTATAATCCAAAATTCTGGCGATGTAGGGTTCAGATTTGTCCGAAATCACTACCAAATCCAATTCCTGATCTTCCGCAATTTTCCGCGCTTTTTCAGTCGGATAAACGCCCGGTTCCACGTTGTCGCCAACCAAGCGTACTTCTCTCACACGAATTCTGTCGTTAATCAAATGCGCGTCCTCTTGTTGCGGACGTCTTTGAAAGCCTCTGTTGTAAAATCTCTGTGCTATTGTATTATAATTTTATGGGTTAAACTTTTTTTAATTAAGAGATTTGGAAATTAAGAGATTTAGAGATTAGCACATTTAAAGATTTAAAAATTATCTTATTCTCAAATTCTCAAATTTTCAAATTATCAAATTATCAAATTCTCAAATTACCTAATTTCAAATCGTTGCTTCTTTTTTAAAATAGGAAATAAAATCTTCTATTTTCATAATTCCCAAATCGCCTTCGCCGCGCCGTCTTACGGAAACGGTTTCGGATTGTTCTTCATTTTCGCCGACTACCAGCATAAACGGAACTTTATTCAATTCTGCATCGCGGATTTTCTTTCCGGTTTTTTCATTTCTTTCATCAATTCCGCCGCTAATATCGTTAATTTCCAATAATTGTGAAACTTTTTTTGCATAATCGCTGTATTTTTCACTGATTGGCAATATAATATATTGTTCGGGGCTGAGCCAAAGCGGAAAATCGCCGGCGGTATTTTCCAACAAAATCGCAATAAAACGCTCCATCGAACCGAACGGCGCACGATGAATCATCACAGGTCTGTGTTTCTCGTTGTCGCTTCCGGTGTACCACAAATCAAATCTTTCCGGCAAATTGTAATCCACTTGAATGGTTCCCAATTGCCAACTTCTTCCGAGCGCATCTTTCACCATAAAATCGAGTTTCGGTCCGTAGAATGCGGCTTCGCCATATTCTATCACGGTTTTCAAACCTTTGTTGGCGGCGGCAGTGATAATCGCATTTTCGGCTTTTTCCCAATTTTCGTCGGAACCGATATATTTTTCTCTGTTTTCGGTGTCTCTCAAAGAAACTTGCGTGGTGAAATCTTTAAATCCTAACGATCCGAAAACATAAAGCACCAAATCTATTACTTTTTCAAATTCTTCCAAAAGTTGATCGGGCGTGCAAAACAAGTGAGCATCGTCTTGTGTAAAGCCGCGAACTCTCGTCAATCCGTGCAATTCTCCCGATTGTTCGTAGCGATAAACCGTTCCGAATTCTGCGTAGCGTTTCGGCAAATCTCTGTAGCTCCACTGCGAAGTTTTGTAAATCTCGCAATGGTGCGGACAATTCATCGGTTTCAGCATAAATTCTTCGCCTTCGTTTGGCGTTTTTATCGGTTGAAAACTGTCTTTTCCGTATTTTTCCCAATGTCCGGAAGTGATGTAGAGTTCTTTTGCTCCGATGTGCGGCGTCATCACAAATTCGTAGCCGCCCTTTTTTTGCGCTTCGGAAAGAAAATGTTCTAATTTTTTTCTGATTGCCGCACCTTTTGGCAACCAAAGCGGAAGTCCTTGACCTACTTTTTCGGAAAATGTAAATATCTGAAGTTCTTTTCCTAATTTTCTGTGGTCTCGGCGTTTTGCTTCTTCCAATTTTTCGAGATATTCCGCTAAATCTTTTTGTTTGGGGAAAGAAATTCCGTAAACGCGGGTGAGTTGTTTATTTTTTTCATCACCTCGCCAATAAGCACCGGCGGCATTTAAAATCTTCGCCGCTTTCACGATTCCTGTGGACGGAATGTGTCCGCCTCGACACAAATCCGTGAAATTATCGTGCGTGCAAAATGTGATTTCGCCGTCTTGAAGGTTTTGGATAAGTTCGGTTTTATACGGATTATCGGCGTATTCTTTCAGTGCATCGGCTTTGGAAACGTGATAAAGTTTAAACGTAGAATCTTTTCTGGCGTTTTCGAGCATTTTATTTTCGATTCTTTCAAAATCTTTTTCGCTCAAAGGTTCATCGCCGAAATCCACGTCGTAATAAAATCCGTTTTCAATCGGCGGTCCGATGGTGAGTTTCGCATCGGGATAAAATTCTAAAATCGCTTGTGCCAAAAGGTGAGCGGAGGAGTGCCAGAACGCTTTTTTTCCCAAATCATCGTTCCACGTCAGCAGTTGAAGCGCAGCATCTTTTGTGATGGGCGTGGAAATTTCCACCTGATTTCCGTCCACGATTGCGGAAATGGCGTTTCTTGCCAAACCGTCGCTGATGGATTTTGCCACTTCAAGCGGAGTAACCGCTTTTTCAAAATTTTTGACGCTTCCGTCCGGAAGAGTGATGATAATCATTGGAGTATTCTGAATTTTAATTTAAAATTTTAACACGCAAAAATACGGATTTTTTTGATTTGTGAAATGGGGGTTAAAAAGTTAGAATTTTGAAGTTTGTCTTGTTCTTAAAAAACGAGATGAACTTTGAACCGTGAATCAATTATAAAACTTGTAATCGCTTTTCTCCTCAAACAAAAATTTTTCTCCCTGAAAATCAATGATTTAAAATATACGACTAAAAAAATAGTTGTATAATTGAAAATAAGTTTTACCTTTGTATAACTAATAGTTTAGTGATATGAATATTTTATCCCTCACCAAAGCAGAAGAACAAGTGATGCGGTATTTGTGGAGCATAAAAAAAGGTTTTCTGAAAGACATCCTCGAAGAATTTCCAAATCCCAAACCGCACACCAACACTGTTTCCACAATTTTGAAAGTTTTAAAAGACAAAAAATTTGTGAATTACCGCGTGTTCGGAAGACAACACGAATATTTTCCGATGGTTTCGCAAGAACAATACAGCGGAAAATCTATGAAAAGCCTCGTGAAAAACTACTTTTCGGGGTCTTATAAAAACGCCGTTTCGTTTTTCGTAGAAAAAAATGAAATCAGCGTGGAAGATTTGGAAATGCTCCTCAACGAACTCAAAAACAAAGACTGATGGAAACACTTTTTATTTACCTCGCAAAAACCATTCTCGCTTCCGGCGTGATGTATTTGTATTATCTGCTGTTCCTGAAAGACAAAACTTTTCACCATTACAACAGATTTTATCTACTCTCGGCAATCGTGATTTCCTTGCTTTTGCCGCTGCTGAAAATCCGCTATTTCACGATAGAAGTCAATAGCGATATTTATGTGTTAATCCATAAATTACAAAATTTTAACCCTCAAAAAATCACCAACCATGTTTTCAATTATTATAGCGTTTTTGCTTTCGGTTTTGGATTGGTTTCTCTCTTTTTTTTAATGAAATTAATATTCGGAATTTTTAAAATCAACCGATTCAAACGGCAATTTCCGAAGGAAAATTATGAAGGCATTAATTTTTACCGAACCAATCTCGAGAACGCTCCGTTTTCGTATTTCAGGAATTTGTTTTGGAAAAACGCCATCAACATCAATTCCGATGCGGGAAAACAGATTTTGAAACACGAAATGGTGCACATCGAACAGAAGCATTCCGCAGACAAAATTCTGACGGAAATTGCGGTTTCCGTGTTTTGGTTCAATCCGTTTTTTCACATCATTAAAAAAGAAATTCACCTGATTCACGAATATTTAGCCGATAAAAAAGCCATAAAAAACGCGGATACAAAAGCATTTGCGGCGATGCTTCTGGCAAATCATTTTTTCGGAAATGCGATGCCGGCTGCCAATCCGTTCCTGAGTTCCAACCTTAAAAAAAGATTAAAAATGTTACAAAAATCCAAAACAAAGTTCAGTTATTTGCGGAAAATTTTAGCACTTCCGCTGTTGTTTGCAATCGCCTTCATCTATTTGGTGAACGCGAAAAACAGAGAAATTAGAAAAGAAAATTACGAGATTTCAAAAGTCGCCGATTCCATAAAAAACGATACCGTAAAAATTTCATCGGACACGATTTTCCACAGAGAATTTGAAGAAAGTAGCGTAAAAATTTCGGAACTCGGAAATGCCATCAACAAAAAATCCGAGGAACTGAAAAACTTGAAACCGGATTCCGAAGACTTTAAAAATAAAATCGAAGAAATCGGGAGTTTGAGCAAAGAAATTGAAAAAATTGCCAATTCGGACCAATATAAAACCTATCAATATTATTTTGATGCCAATGAATTTGGAGATTTTAACGGGTTTTTTAATTCCGATGAGTTTAAAAAACAACAGAAAGCACTGGAAGAACATTTCAATTCCGATGAATTTAAAGACCTGAATAATATTGAATTTATTTTTCCCGAAATTCCTGAAATTCCCGAAATTCCAAACACCGCTTTCGGAACAGACGGAACATTATTTTTTGATAACGAAAATTTGAAATTTGATAATGAAAAACTGAAAAAAGAATTAGAAAAAATAAGGAAAGAATCCGAAAAAATTGCGAAAAAAAGCACCGAACTCGCGAAAAAACAAGGAGAAATTGCTAAAAAACAAGGAGAAATTGCGAGACAAAATGGAATTGAAGCGAGAAAGCAAGGAGAAATCGCAAGAAAACAAGGAGAAATCGCGAGACAAAATGGAATTGAAGCGAGAAAGCAAGGAGAAATTGCAAGACAAAAAGGAATCGAAGCAAGAAAACAAGCAGAAATTGCAGTTTTTTATTTTGACAGTAATGATCTCGGCAACGAAAAATATCCCGAAGACACGAAGATTTACATCAACGGAAAAAAGTCCACAAAACAGGAAATGGATGCCCTAAATCCGGACGATATCGAAAGCGTGAGCATCAACAGCAAAAGCAAAGACGACAAAAAATCCGCAGAAATTCGGATAAAAACAAAATAGCGGACGGCAAATGGCAAATGGCGTTTGGCTTGTCGCATTGAGCAAAGTCGAAGTGTTGTTCGCAAATAAAAAATGTAATTTTGTATTTTTATAAAATATTAAACCTCTTGGAAATGTATATTGATGGTTACAAAAATGCTTTGACGCAACTTTGTATTCAAAACAAGGTAAAGTCGCTATATGCGTTTGGTTCTGTGCTGACAGATCGTTTCGATAATAATAGTGATATTGATTTGATTGTTGATATTAATTCAGAAAATCCTTTAGAATATGCTGATTGCTATTTTAATTTGAAATTTGCATTGCAAGATTTGTTCAAACGTCCGATTGATTTGCTCGAAGACAAAGCACTTCTAAACAATTATTTACGTCAAGAAATTGACAATTCCAAACGATTGATTTATGCCGGAACATAAAGATATAAAAATTTTTCTGTTGGATATTGAACGCTCCATAGATGAAATATTTGATTTTCTGCCCAAAGAACGAAATTTTTTCGAATTTCAGAAAGATTTGAAAACTCGGAAGGCAGTTGAAAGAAATATTGAAATCATTGGCGAGGCAATGAATAGAATTTTGAGGATTGAACCGAAATTCCCGATAGATTTTTCCCGCAAAATTGTTGATACAAGAAATCGCATTATACATGGTTATGATAGCGTTTCGGAAGATGTTTTGTGGTTGATTATTGTCAATTATTTACCGAATCTTGAAAAACAAGTAAAAGAATTATTGAAAAAAACTTGATAAAAAAAACAAAAAAAATTAAACTCACAATGAAACAAAACACCAACAGCAAAAAGCAAAAAGCCAGTCGCTCTCGTCTCAAGACGAGACCATTCGCAGCACTCGCATTTTTATTCCTGATTCTCGGAACTCTGGCAAACGCCCAAAATCAAAGGTTTTTCTACGAATACAAATACATTCCGGATTCTACAAACCGAAGCGACGTGAAAACCGAAATGATGATTTTAGACGTGAACAAAAACGGCTCAAAATACTACAGCCACGAAAAATTTGTGTCGGATTCCATCACAAAAGCGGAAGTGGAAAAACAACTTCAATCCGGCTTATCCGGCTTCGGAAACATCAATATTCAGAAAAGAGACAAGCCCGGAAGCGTGGACTACAGCGTTACCAAAACCTATCCCGACTACGAAGTTTTTTTGCATAAAAACATTCAATCCGACAATTACAAAATTGCCGAAGACCAAAAACCGGAATGGAAACTTTTTCCCGAAAAACAACAAATCGGAACTTACAACACGCAAAAAGCAACGGCTAATTTCGGCGGAAGAGAATGGACGGCTTGGTTTTGTAACGATATTCCGATTCCGGACGGACCCTACAAATTTCACGGATTGCCCGGACTAATCGTGAAAGTGGAAGATAAAACCGGATCGTTTGAAATGACGTTGGTGGGCAACAAAAAAAATTATTCCACGAGCGATACGGATATTAAACTTCCCGGAAATATGATTGCTTTTGGATTGGGCGGAAATGAAATTGAAGTCAGTAAAAAACAATTCCGAAAAGTTTGGCAAGATTACATCAACGACCCCGCGAAAAATATGCGCCAAATGATGATGAAAATGGGAGACGGAACAAAAACCGTAATTAAAATGAAAACCGAAGACGGCAAAGAAATCACCGATATGAGCGAGATTTACAGAGGCGTCGAACAGCGCACCAAAGAAATGCTCGAAAAAAATAATAACGAGATCGAGCCGGAACTTTTTCATTAATTTCGAGGTTCGGATTTTGGATGAACCGTTTATTTTTTTAAACTTTTTTCAAAAAACTTGTACTGCATCCAAAAACAGAGTTTGCGGAATGATAAAAATTCTTATCTTTGCAAACTCAAAAAAGTATTGATAACAAAATAAAAAGCAGAACAATGCCAAAATTAAAAACCAAATCGGGCGCTAAAAAACGTTTTGCTCTGACCGGAACCGGAAAGATCAAAAGAAAAAACGCTTTCAAAAGCCACATTTTGACCAAGAAAGAAACCACGCAAAAGAGAAATCTTACGCAGACTTCTTATGTTGCCAAAGCAGATGAAAAGGGCGTTTTAAGACAATTAGCCATCAGATAAGTTTTATAAATCTATGTCGGTTTATAAGGATTTAAAACAAATTCAACAAAAAAGTTTAACCCTGAAAAAGAGCAATAAAGAGAATTAGGAAATTCAAAGTTCAATATTCAAAATTCAAAGTTTTAAGAATTACGAATTTTAATTAAAACAATTCCGCCTTTTTCAAAAAAACAATTAAATTATGCCAAGATCAGTAAATGCAGTCGCTTCGAGAGCGCGCAGAAAAAAAGTTTTGAAGCAAGCCAAAGGTTTTTTCGGACGAAGAAAAAACGTTTGGACGGTTGCTAAAAATGCGGTAGAAAAAGCGATGCAATACGCTTACCGCGGAAGAAAAGAGAAAAAAAGAAACTTCCGAGCACTTTGGATTAATCGGATTAACGCCGGCGCCAGACAACACGGATTGTCCTATTCGCAATTTATGGGATTGCTGAAAAAAAACAATATCGAACTGAACAGAAAAGTTCTTGCAGACCTCGCGATGAACCATCCCGAAGCCTTTAAAGCGATTGTTGATAAAATAAAATAATTTTAACTAAAGTTATTCATTACGTTGAAATCCCGTTTTGTCTCAACAGATAGAGCGGGATTTTTTTTGTTTAGTAAAGTGTCCACATTAAGAATGTTTAAATTTCTAAAAAATTGTTGCACGGTTATTATTTCGCACTATCCGAATACACTGTGATTCCCAATATTTTAAGAGAATTTGGGCTTTTTATTTTGAGATTGTTTATATCAATAATTCCGAAATGTTTTTGCTCGTCGGCATTTTCGTCTCTGGTTTTGTCGAGTGCTCTTCCCAAAAGCAATTCATCGGCTTTCACATAATTTGCTTTTTTTCTTTCCGTGATTTTAGGTTCTTCAATGTTTTCAATATTGATGTTTTCAACCATTTTTGGCGTTTCGTTTAAAATTTTTTCTTCAATTATTTCATCTTTTTCCGGCGTTTGGTTTTTAGAAAAATTATTTCCGGAAACAGGATTTATATTTTCATTTCTCTCAATTTTGTCGGCGTTTTGTGCATTTAAAATCTTCACCGGATTTTCATCCGGTTTCCGGTTTTCGGTCTCAAATTTCAAATTTTGTGTTTCAAATCTCACGTTTTGCATCTTGTGTCCGATGTCTTGTGTCTCGTGTCTTGCATCTTGCGTCTCAAAATAAAAAACGCTTCCGAAAGAAATTAGGATTAAAACGGCGGCGGCGTATTTCCACCACTCGAAACTTCGTTTGGATGCGGGTTCGAATATTTTTTGCGTTTCCGAAATTTTGTTCCACAAATTTGCCGAAGGTTTGATTTCGAGATTTTCGTATTCAGATTTTAAGTGTTCCAAGATTTTTTTCATTTTTGCTTTGTTTTAAAAAATTAATCAACCATTTTTTGGCTTTGTTCAGTTGGCTTTTGCTGGTTCCTTCGGAAATGTTCAGAATTTCGGCGATTTCTTTGTGTTTTTTCTCTTCAAAAATGCAGAGGTTAAAAATCAAGCGATATCCGTCCGGCATTTTGGCAAAGATTTCTTCAAGATTGATGTGTTCGGTTTGTTCATCAAAATCATCGTCGGAAATTTCGTCAGCCGTTTCTACATCGGCATAGAGAATGTTTTTATTTTTCCGGATGAAACTTATGGAATCGTTCACGACAATTTTTCTGAGCCAAAAAGGAAAATTTTTCCAGTTTCTACATTCGCCGATTTTCATAAAACACTTCATAAAAGCGTTCATCAAAATATCTTCCGCATCGTGAATATTGTTGGTATAAGAATTTGCGACGGCGAGCATTTTCCCGGAAAACATTTCATAAAGCGCCTTTTGAGCGTTATGATTTTGCTTTTTAGCCAAAATAAAATTCTTTTCCAAAAGTTTCATTACATTAATAAGACGCTGAAAGTTTAAAAAGGTTGTCTGATTTTTTTATTTATCGGTAATATTTCGCAAAATAAAACTTTTTTGTTTTTTTTTGAGGGATATTTTTGTCGACACCAAGTCAAACTCATTAAAAATTTGGATTCAACTTTCTATTTCTTGGGCGTGCCCCTCGCCAAACCATTGCAACCGCTCGGGTCGGGCTGTCCGTTGCAATCTTTTTTTCGCCTCCGCAAAAATCCCAACCGCAAAAAAAAGGATTTCCACTTCCATCCCTCACGCAAATTCATCGCCAAAACAAATTTTTGCATCCGAAAACAAATTATGCGAAAATCTGTGAAATGAAAGATTCGCCGATTCCTTTGAAAAAAATAAAAATGAAATTGCCGATTCCATTGAAAACAATAGAAATATAATGAGACAATGAGGCAAAAAATTAGCGGAAATCTGCGGGAAAAATTAGCAAAAAATCTTTGCAAACATCTCTTTACGTAGAAAAAAAACGATAGAATACTTTTTTTTATGCATTTGGACTGATTCCTCGCCGTTTTCTTATTTTTACAAAATGATTTCCAAGGCAAGCATAGACAAAATTTTTTCCACCGTTCGCGTGGAAGAAATCGTAGGTGAATATGTTCAGTTGAAACGCGCCGGAGCCAATTTGAAAGGTCTCAGCCCGTTTCGAGATGAAAAAACACCGAGTTTTGTGGTTTCGCCGAGCAAACAAATTTGGAAAGATTTTTCCTCCGGAAAAGGCGGAACTGCCATTTCTTTTTTAATGGAACTCGAAGGTTTCACCTATCCCGAAGCACTTCGACACGTCGCCAAAAAATACGGAATCGAACTCGAAGAAAATCAACGCGAACTTTCCGAAGAAGAAAAACAAGCCCAAACCGACAAAGATTTACTCTACAAAATCCATGAAGTTGCCAACCACTATTTTCAGGAAATCCTTTGGGATTCGGACGAAGGAAAATCCATCGGCTTGTCGTATTTCAAAGAACGCGAATTGAAAGACGAAACCGTTCGGAAATTTCAACTCGGATATTCGCCAGAAAAGAAAAATGCGTTCACGGAATACGCTTTGGAAAAAGGCTACGAAAAAGAAATCCTTGAAAAATCGGGGCTTTCCATTTTTCCGGAAAATGCGCCCGCCGGAATCGATCGTTTTCGAGAGCGCGTGATTTTTCCGATTCACGGATTTTCGGGACGGGTGCTCGGTTTTGGTGCCAGAATTTTAAAAAATAATGCGAAAACCGCAAAATATCTCAATTCGCCGGAAACGGAAATTTACCATAAATCCAACGTTCTTTACGGAATTTATCAAAGCAAACAGGCGATTTCCAAAAACCAACTCTGCCTTTTGACGGAAGGTTATATGGACGTGGTTTCGCTGCATCAAAGCGGAATTGAAAACGTGGTCGCGAGTTCCGGAACGGCTCTGACCATCGAACAAATTAAACTGATAAAACGCCTAACGGAAAATGTAACCATTCTTTTTGACGGCGATGCGGCGGGAATTAAAGCGAGTTTCCGAAGCATCGATCTTTTGCTTTCCGAAGGAATGAACATCCGCGTTTTGCTTTTTCCGGACGGCGACGACCCCGATAGTTTTGCCCGAAAACATCCGCAGGAATTTGTGGAAAATTTCATCAGAACCGAAGCCAAAGATTTTATTGATTTCAAAGCGGAAATTCTTTTGCAGGAAGCGGAAAACGACCCGATAAAAAAAGCGGAAGCCGTTCGCGACATCGTGAAATCCGTGGCTTTCGTGGAAAATCCGCTGAAACAGGAAATTTATTTAAAAGAAATCTCCGGAAAATTCGGTTTGAGCGAACAAAGCCTTTTCAACGAACTGAATATTCAGAAACAAATTCAGAAAAATCAGCCAAAAATTGCTCCGGCAAAAGAGGAAAAACAGAAATTGGAAATCGTAACGGAATCCGGATTTTCCGTAGATCCGCTTTTATTTCTGGAAGAAAAATTGGTAGAACTGATGTTGAAATACGGCGACCAAATTTTGGAACTCCAAATCGCTGAAAATCAAACACATAAAACAACCGTCATCGAAGAAATCATTCGGCATTTGGAAGAAGACGATTATGAAATCTTGAGTTCCGTGAATAAAAAAGTGGTGGACGAAATAAAATCGGGAATCCAAAACTCCGAACTTCGCACCGGAAATTTTTTCTTGACTTTGATGGACGAAAACATTTCGGAAAAAGTGGCAGACGCTTTTGCAGAGCCTTACGAAACGAGCAATTGGGAAAAACACAAGATTTATTTCCAAAAAGAAGACGAACTCGTTCCGAAAATTGTAAACGATGTAATCATCCGCCACAAGCGGGAATTTATCGTGAAATTAATTAAAGAATTAAAAGATCAAGAAGAAATCGCCGAGATTGAAAAGTATGATAAAATCATTCGCCTAAACGAAATCCGCAGAGAAATTGACGAGGAATTGTTTAGGATTGTGTGAGAATTAATCACGAATTTTAAATTAGACTTCAGTCTCATTTTTTTTGGAAGAAACGAGTTTCCGGATTTTTAATAAAATACACAAAAAAGAATCTATTTTAATTGGAATTTTCGTATAAAATGTTTGAGGAAGGACATTGAAACTATCAAAAATTAAACATTAAAATCCTTTTTCGGATTAAAAAAATAGATCACGCAAAAGAGAAAAAAAGATGCTGTCAAAGAATATTGATAATAATGTTCGGCGTTTTGAGATTTCACCATTGCTGTGGATGAAGCATTGATTTTACCGATGTTTTCAATGATTTCATCCGTTGCGGAATCGAGATTGTTTCCGTTGATGTACGTTCCGCCGGTAGATTCGGCAATATTTTTCAAGGCTTGTGTTTGTCGCTTGGAAATCACGATTTCGCCGTCTGCATCGGTTTTGTAACCCATCAGTTGTCCGAAAACATATTCCGGAATCGGTGCTCCTTCTTCGGTTCCTATTCCTACGGAAATCACGGCAATTCCTTCTTCTTTGGCTTTTTTGATAGCGGCGTTTTCATTGCCTTCGTTGTCTTCGCCATCACTCAACAATATAACTTTTCGGGAATTTTCAGGAATATTTTTAAATTTTCGTGCAGCGATTTCCATACCTTTCAGAAAGTCTGTTCCTTGCACTTTCATCACGTGCGTTTCGATTCCGCTAATGTAGGTGTCCACCGCCGTGTAATCCGTAGTCAGCGGCATAATGGAAATGGCTTCGCCGGCGAAAACCACAACTCCTACCCTATCGTTTTTAAATTTTTCGATGCTTTGAATGATGATATTTTTTGCATTTTCCAAACGGCTGGGTTCCACATCTTCCGTATTCATCGAATTGGAAACGTCTAAAAGAAAAATCACGTTGTTCATTTTCTGTTTGGTTTCTATGATTTCTCCGTTTTTCATGAGATCTGCCATTGATAAAATCAAAAAGGCGAAAGCCAAAATATAGAGCGGAAAAAACAGGGTGAAAAACCGAGATTTTTTTTCAAAAAGTATTTGCCGGAAACGGGTTTCGGCGAAGAGTTTTTGTTTGTTTTTTTTCCATTTTACAAAGCGAAAAATAAAAATCCCGAGTAGCGGCAAAAGCAACAATAAAAGGAAATAATATCTATTTCCGAAATAGAAATTCATTATTTAAAATTATAATTTTTGATTATAGAAAAAATATCCGGAGATATAATGCCGATTCCTAAAACAGTTTCAGTCATAATGTTTTATTTTTCACAAAGTTATATAAATTTATCCGACAATAGGATGCAAATTCCGAGATTCGAGTTTTTTTATACATTATGTGTTTTGAAATTGACATCGAAAGTTTTTAAAGTTGAGAAGGATAATTTATTAAATTCCGGTTTCGCAGATTTGAATCTTTCGGCAGGCTAAACGCATTAAAAAATGTTAATCTGCCGTCTTTTTTTAACGCAAAGATTTCTTATTTTATCCGGATTTTGAAAGCGCAAAGGCATTCCATTTAGCAAAGGCTCGCGTTCTTTTAATACGTTTTTCCGGTTGCCGAGTGAAACGACATTGTATTTAAAATATTTTTCAGTCCTTAACTTGATTCAGGACTAAAAACTCTTTGCATTAAAATTATACTTAAATATTTCGCAATTATTAAACATATTTAATTTATTTACTAAAAGTATTTGAAATTTTAATGTGTTTAGCCTAATATTTCGGCGGAATATAAATAAAATTCACAAAAATTTCAGTATTTTTGCACTCGAAAACAATTTGTCGGACACCAAATATCAAACGTTCAACGGCTACAAAGTTTTGAGAACACAGATTTTTGGGAAGTGTGAAAATTGGGTTTTGAGGTTTCGAGATATGAGTTTCGGTTTTACGAGATTAAAACATTTAAAGATTTAAAATTGCCAAACTCGAAACCTTGAACTTTGAAAATTTCCGGTTGCATAGTTTAACGGATAGAACTTCGGATTTCGGCTCCGACGGTGAGGGTTCGAATCCTTCTGCGACCACAAGTTTCAAAACAAAACCCCTACTGAATTTCGGCAGGGGTCTCTTTTTTTGATTCTCTGCTCACGATGCTAATACCCGAAAACTTCTTCCAAACTCAATTTTTTCAAGGCTCCCAATTTCTTCATTTCGTCGAGCGGAACTTTGCTTTCGGAGGCTACCAACGCATAAGTGTATGGTTTTCCGGAAAGATGTGTTTGGTGAAAATTCCTTAAATCGTCCATCTGAACGGCATCCACGGAATTGTAAATCTGCTTTCTGATGTCTTCGTTCAAGCCGAGTTCTTTTGCGGCAAGATATCGGAAAATGATGTTGTCTTGCATAATTCTTTCGGTTTGAATATCTTTTTTCACTTGATTTTTTGCCAATGCCAAATTCACGGGAAGTTCCGGCATTTTCGTCAAAAGTTCGTTCATTGCGGTGGTGGCTTCCGGAAATTTGTCTGCCTGACTTCCAACGTAGCCCATCATATAATAATTGTCCCATTTTTTTCTCGGCGAAACATAAAATCCGTAAGTACTGTAAGCCAACGCTTTGCTTTCGCGAATGGTTTGGAAAACGAGCGAACCCATTCCTCCGCCGAAATAATTATTGAAAACTTCTACTATTGTGCTTTGTTTCGGGTCGTATTTTTCGGTGTTGCGAATCCAACGCGTTTCCGCTTGCACCATTTCATAATCGGTAAATAAAACTTGATTTTCCGTTTGCGGAATTTGTGTAAACTTATCATTAACACGCACAAGTTTAACATATTTTGAAGCAGAATGCACGGTTTTCAAAGCGGAAGTTAAATCTTGAAGTGAAGCCGGTCCGTAATAAATTACGGTTTGGTCGTAATCGCTCAGCGTTTTAATTCTGTCAATCAATTGTGCAGACGAAATCGCGTTTAATTCGGCATCGGTCAAAACGTGATTGAATTTATTTTTAGCGCCGAACAACGCATAACTTGTCAAGCCTTGCAGAATGGCATTTTTATTTAATTTTGCATCGCTTCTCGCTTTTGAAAGTCGGGCTTTTAAAGCGGTGAGCGCGTCTTCATCGGGTTTTGCGTTCAACACCAAATCTTCGTACAATTTCACGGCTTCATTAAAATTTTCCTGCAAACCTTCGATGGTTACGGTGGTGTAGTCTTCGCCGGTGGAAACGCTGAAACTGCTCGCGATTTTATAAAATGCTTTTGAAATATCTTCCGCAGATTTTTTATCCGTTCCCAAAAATTGCAGATATTGTGCGGCAATCGGCATTCTCAAATCCTCTAAACTTCCGATTTCGTAGCGGTATCTCAATCGGAAAATTGCGTTTTCTTTATTCGGAACATAGAGAATTTCCGCATCTCCGAGTTTGGCTTTTTGAATGTCTTTATCAAAATCCAAAAATATCGGTTGCGAAGGCGTGTCCGGCATTTCTTCAATCGTTTTCACGAAAGGCGATTGTTTATCGGCGTTGGTTTCTACCGGCGTGATTTCCGGTTTTTCAATTTTTTGAAGGTTTTGTCGCTCGCCTTTTCTCTTGAGAACCGCCACATAATTGCTGTTTCCGAGATATTTTTTTGCGAAATTCATCACATCGGTTTTTGTGATTTTGGAAAGATTGTTCACGTAAGCGGTTTGCGTTTTCCAATCGCGTTCGGAGGTGAAAGCATCCACCAAAAGATAGGCTCTTTCGGTGTAGGTTTCCGTTTCTTGGATTTTTTGTTTTTTAATATTATTTACGATAGACGGAATTAAATCATCATCAAAATTTCCGTTTTTCAAATTTTCGATTTCGGCGAGCATCAGAGATTTCACTTCTTCCAAAGATTGTCCGGAGGTTGGCGAACCGGAAAGATACAAAATTCCGTGGTCGATTAAAGTAAAGGTAAACGCGCCGGCTCTCAACAGTTTTTGTTTTTTCACGAGATTCAAATCCATCAAACCGGCTTTTCCGTTGGTTAAAATTTCTCCGACCAAATCGGCGAGCAGCACATCTTTATCTTTGTTTCCGGGAAGTCTGAAACCGATGGTTACGCTTTCCGCATCGGGACCGGTAATTTCTTTTACAATCGGCGAAACGATGGGATTTTCCGGCTGAAAAGTGTATTTTGGAACCGGTTTGGATTGCATATACGAAAAATCTTTATCAATTTTTGCGATGATTTCATCGGGATTAAAATCTCCGGACATCACAATTCCCATATTGTTCGGGACGTAATAGTTGTAAAAATATTTTCTGATTTCCACCAAAGACGGATTTTTCAAATGTTCCACAGTTCCGATGGTGGTTTGCTTTCCGTAGTTGTGATTTTGAAACAGATTGGAAAACAGCGTTTCAAAAACTTGACTTCCGTCGCTGTCTAACGACCGATTTTTTTCTTCGTAAACGGCTTCCAATTCGGTGTGAAAAATTCTGAGAATCGGATTTCTGAAACGTTCGGATTGCACGGCGAGATATTTATCAATGGAACTTGAAGGCACATCGTCCGTATAAACGGTTTCTTCAAAACTCGTCCACGCATTGGTTCCTTGCGCGCCCATTTCGGTCATCATTTTATCGTATTCGTTGGCGATGGAAAATCGGCTTGCAACGCCGGAAATGGAATCTATTTTTTTGTAAATCGCTTTTCTTTGATTTTCGTCTTTGGATTTGTTGTATTGTTCGTACAAAGCGTCTATTTTATCGAGTTCGGGTTTTTCTTTTGCCCAATCCAAAGTTCCGTATTTGTCGGTTCCTTTAAAAAGAATATGTTCTAAATAATGCGCCAAACCGGTATTGGTAGCGGGATCGGTTTTGCTTCCTGCTTTTATGGCTACAAATGCCTGAATTCTCGGATCTTTCGGAGTCGGACTTAAAATCACGGTCAGTCCGTTTTTGAGCGTATAAAATCTGGAATTTGTGGGATCGTTGGTTACATATTTATAGGTGTAGCCATTGCTTTCGGCAGTTTTCCATTCATAATTTTGTCCGAAAACATTAAGGGAAATCATTGCCGCCAATAAACCTGCGGAGAATTTTTTAAACATAGTTTGATTTTTTTTCGATAATACGAATTTTTTTTGAGATTTGAGGAGAGGGTACAAGAAAATTACAATTAAGAATACAACGTTAGAAAGTAAGAAATGACATCACCATATTTACAAATTGCTAAACTGAAATTACTTGGTTTTTGTTTCTTGATTTTTAGTCCTGAAAAAAAACTTGATGAGAACGGGAAGCGTGGTTACCAAAACAATGGTTACGACAATGTATTCGAGTTTGTGTTCCAAATCTATTCCGAACTCATCGCGAAACAGCGCATTCAAATAATGTCCTGCGTAAACTAATGAAAACGACCAAAGAATAGCACCAATAATATTATCTCGAAGAAATTCTTTTTTATCCATTTTCACAATTCCGGCTACAATCGGTGTAAAGGTTCTGATAATTGGTAAAAATCTTGCGGCAATGACGGCAAGTGCTCCGTTTTTTTCAAAAAAATCGTGAGCCTGAAAAAGATATTTCTTCTTGAAAAAAAATGAATCTTCTTTTTTGTATAAGGCAGGTCCGGCTTTTCTTCCGAAAAAATACCCTACTTCATTACCGATGATTGCTGCTAAAGAAATGCATGTTGCTAAAATTGTAGTATCAATAAAATCATTCCCAAAAGAGCCAAAAGTTCCGTCTATAATTTGATTTGCAAAGATTCCGGAAACAAAAAGCAGGCTGTCACCCGGAAGAAAAAATCCCACAAACAAACCGGTTTCCGCAAAAACGATAAACAATATCAACCAGAAACCTCCCATTTTTATATAAAATTCGGGATTCAAAAGGTCTTTCCAACTTTCAAAATGCTCCATTCAATTCAAATTTTCACAAAAATAGATTAATAAATTGAGATTTTAAAATGTTTCTTACTTTGGGGCTTTTTGTTTTCATTGGTTCGAAAATGATAGTTGAATACACCATTTGCAGAAGTATACTTTCAAAGACATTAATGAAATTTTAAGACCTCTTTGATTATTTTGGAACTTTTAATTTTCAGAACCAATCAAAAGCCATCAGCCTAATAATCCATCGCATTTTGTGTTTCTTCGCCGATGTTCCATGTAAGACCGAATCTTAAAGTATTGTCCAAAGCCGTATTTACTTTTGACATATTCACGAGGTACGACAAATCCAAACCGAATGCTTGATATTTCAAACCGATTCCGACTGTGGCAAATTGTCTGGCTCCTTGAATTTCGCTTTCGTGGAAATATCCTGCGCGAACGGCAAAAGAATTATCATATTCATATTCCACAGAACCACTCATCATAATACTTTGCGGATTGCTGAACGATTTCCCAATGCCTTCCATCACGCCGACATTTGGAATTATTCCCGTGTTTGAATCCGGACCGGGAACCAAAATTTTTGAAGCCTCGAAATTGGCACCGACTCTGTTTAAATCGTCTATAAATAAATCGTAACCAACTCCCAATCTCGCCATAGTTGGAAGATAAGATCTGGATTCTTCATCTCCGGTGTAATCCAATCTCGGTCCCAGATTTTGAACTGAAAATCCGGCTCTCGCTCTTCCTTCATAATCTCCCAAACTTGTGTGACGCGGCGACATAAAATATCCGGAAACATCTACTGCAAAAGAGTTTGCGGGTTTTAAAGTATTATCAGAACCGAAAGTTCCGAAATCCGAGCGAATGAAACGCCCGGTTACTGCCATTGAATAAGTATCGGAAAGTTTTAAACCGTAGGCAACATCTATGGAAAATTCGTTTGGCGTTGCTGTTCCCCTATCAGTAATCTGACCGGTAGTTGCATTAAAATCGTTCATTAGAACTTCCCCCATATTAAAATAATAAATACTTGCACTGATGGTAGAGCGTTCTTCGTATCCCAAAAATTTATGAAAAGCGGCGTATAAAAGGAAAACATCATTGGTCAATTTTCCCAAATACGGCGTATAATTCACGGCTATCGCGGAAGACGTTCTGCTGAACGGATATTTCGCAGCATTCCAAAATTGTGAAAAAGCGTCGCTGGTGGTAACTACACCTTGATCTCCCATTCCTCCTGCTCTTGCGTCCGGAGAAATCCTCAAAAACGGAGCACCCGTAAGCACGGGATTCATCTCTTGAGCAAAACTTAAAACTCCAAGTCCTAAACCAATTCCTAATATAAGTTTTTTAGTAAATGTCATAATTTGTTTGTATAATTTTTTGCTTTTGGCTTTTGGCTTATCGCTTTTTGCCTTAATTTTTTATATTATTAATTTAATTTTAAATCTCAAACCTCGAAACTCGAAACTCGTATCTCGCAACTCATTTCAGCATCACCATTTTTTCTACTGCAGTTGCGCCGCCTCTGCATTTGTCTTGATTTTGGCTTCTGGCATAAATTTTAAAAATATAGGTTCCTTTGCCTACCGTATCTCCGAAATCATCTTTTCCGTCCCATTCAATCGCGGTTCGCGGTGTTCTGAAACCTTCTAAAAACGGTTCGGCGGAAACGGGAGTACTTATCGTTCTTACCAATTTTCCGGTGATTGTAAAAATCTGAACATTCACGTCTAAAATATCGTCGCAGTTGTGTTCAAATTGAATATACGTCTTATCTGTAAACGGATTTGGCCAGTTTAACGGTCTGTTGATGACCAAATTTTGCTCGCTTTCATCTTTTACTATAAAGTTTAACGTTTCTGTTGTGGAATTATTGTTTATGTCCCAAACTTTAAAAGTAAGTTGATGTTCGCCGGGCGTTAAATTCCTGAACGGATATGTGGTATAGCCTTTTTGATAATCTGCCAAACTCGGATTCACACAACCCAAACCTTCACCGGAGGAATAAAAATCGTTCAAAACCAAGGTGTTGATGATTTGTCCGTCGAGATAAACGGTAATGTCGTGTCCGATTCCCGAGCCTGTGGAATTGATGCCTTTATCGTCCGTCATACAAGCCAAAAATGTGGGATTTTGATCGGTGATTCCGCCGTTGGCAAAGTTCGTATTATTCATATACAAATGTGCGATTGGCGGCGTATTGTCGTTGATTCCGTCCGGATTTATTCCGCCGATTTGCTGAACTTGATTGCTGAAAACATCATAAGATTTGTTATCGGCATAAGCCAAAATTCTTCCGTTTCCTACGGTGTAATTGATGTCTTTCGGAACGTAAAATTCTACGGTAAAATTTCCGTTCGCCACTTGTCCGGATGCTTTTACAATGGGGCTTCCTTCTTCGGTATATTGCAAAACCGGCAGGAGAACTCCGTCATTGTTCAGGGTTTGTTTGGAAAGCCGTTTATCGTAAATATTGATGGCGACTCTTCCGTTGAAAGTAGAGTCCAAAGTTCCGTCTGTTTTGTTGATATGTCCGGTGATGGTTACAAAATCCAATGCACGAATTTGTCCCGGAACGGGGCTTTCGATGTTATCAATGTTCAATAATCTTTTTGGTCGGCTCAATTTTCCTGCCGGATCTCCCAAGAAATTAACTCGGAAATGTGAATTGCCGACTGTTGCTGTCCCTTTTTCAATTTTGGTTTTTAAGAAAGCATCTCCGAGATTATCAAAATCGTCATTAGTCAATGCAAAAATTCTCTTCAGAAAAATGGTGGTAATTTCTTCACCGTAGTTTACGGGAATTTGTCGGCTGGAAGTAATCATTGTAGCCGCACCTCCGTTGAATTTTATAAATTGTTCTCCGGCGGAAAAAGTTCCCGGATCGTCCCACAACGTAAATTCGCAGGTGATGGTCGAGGTTAATGGAAATCTGGAATAGATATTGGTATAATTGTTAAAATTCTGAATATCCTCGGTTCCCAAAACCCTTTCCTGCGCCCAACCGTTGATTCCGCCGTGTCCGAAATAAAACATAAACAGAGAGTTTGAAACATCATTGGAGATTGCTTGATTGATTTGCAGAAACCGCTGTCCGCCCGAAGAAACTTGTGGTACAAAAGAATCTAAATACAGTTTTCGGAGATTGTATTCCGGTTTTCCTATTACCGGAAGTTCAAAATCTAAGACTAAAGAATTATCAACCGTAGTATGGAATGGGACTTTTAACCCATTTGACACGAGGGTTCCCAAATCGTCGTCCACAATAAAATCTAATTTCATTCGCCATTCTCCGAAAGGCGTGGATTGTCCGGGTAAAGCGTTGTAATAGGCTAATGTTTTGTCAATCAATAATTTGGCTTCGGAAACATTTGCGGCAGGCAATCTTCCGACGGGAATATCCGGAAGAAAATTCCATAAAGTAACGTTCGGCAAATATCCGGTTCCTTGCGGTTGCGTCATTCCGTAATAATCGTCCATCACGAAAGAACCGTTTAATGAGCCGCTTTCAAAACTTTGATAAGCCGGAACAAAATCCGAACCCGGAACCATTCTTCCTCGCGGATCGTAAGAAGTATCGCCCAAAATAAAAATATATTTCAGAGTTCCGATTGGATTGTTCAGTTTGGTTGCAAAATCCCGAATGGCGGTGATGTCTTTGCTTCCACTGCTAAATTCATTATAAATTTTGTTGACATCTACTACGGCAACATTGTATGTTCCTTGATAATAATTGGCGAGACGTTGAGCGTGCGACATAAATTCCGGAGTGGTAATCATTAAATATTCTACATTTTGCAATGCGGATAAATCTTGATTGGCTACTTGTCCCACAAAAGTCGGAGCGAAAGCCGCAGATTGTTTAAAGGCAACAAATTCATTATTAAAATACAAACTCGAAGCGATGTATGAAAAATTAAACGTGGAATTATTTCCGGATTTATTCACTTTTCGGCTCACGTTGGTAATGTCCGAAACATCCCAAATTTGCTCGATTTCCGAAGCATTGCTTACACTGAAACTGAAAGTTTGACTATTTTTTTCATTGATGGAGAAATCCCGAAAATTCATTTGCTCGCCATTGAACTGCAAATTTTCCTTATACTGAACTTCGGCATAATCCAAATAGAATTTTCCGTTCGGATTGGTAGAAATATTCGGCGTGATTTTTAGGTTGATTTGGTTTCCACTCAACGAATTTATATTTCCCGAATAGAAAACGGGAATATATTCTATTTCCCCAATAGGAATATTGTTGCTGTTGGCATTATTTATACTGAATTCCACACCGTTTCCTTGAGAATCTTTACCAATCACTTGAAGTTTATACGAAACAACATCTCCGGTTTGAATAGGGGAATTGGTATTGAACGTGATGGTTTGTTCGTCTGAAAAAGCGTCTCCCGTCCAAATTCTTCCGAATTTCATCAAATTAAATTTTTCTTCATTGACGAATTGATAGGCATCATATCTCGTAATCAAAGTTCCGGACAGCGGCGTATCCATATCTTGGATTCTTTTTCCTTCGCCAATATCAAAATTGATGAAATAATAGGCGTAATCGTCATATACATTAACGAAATTATCCGGTGAATTTACGCCTCTGGTTTCAGACCTTCTATTGCCGTTTGGTCTGGAATAAACTTTGTAGCCGTGCGGACCTTGCGCATAGAACAACGCATAATCTCCCGCATTCCAAACGCCGTCTTCTTCGCCAACCACTTGAATGGCATTTTCCTGCAATGCAGAAAAACGAGGATCTGCATTGTATTCCGGGAGCGACAAGCCGCCGTTTCCGTATATTCTGAAATTTTTCGGATTGAAATTCGATGGATTGATGCCGTTTTGCTGTAAAAACTCTGTGGTGATTTTAAAAACGCCCGATTTATCGACTTTAATTTTATAAAAACTCCCTGATTTCAAGGGATTGTCCGTAGTTCCAATGTTCAAAGCCTGCGGAATGATTTTAGAATTATTGTCCGGAACCAAATCAAAGGAAACCAATCTGAAAATTTGATTTTTATCGTATTTCAAGGTGGAAACGGCTACCAAATCGAGGGTTTCATTGTCGAATTTGTTGTAATATTGGGTTGCGCTGATGATATCTTGGCGCGGAATCAGCATCGGCTCGATTTGATAAATATCTTTTCGAGAGATTTTCTCCCAATTCAGATTTTGGACTTTCAAACGCTGTCCCGTGCTTTTTTGTTTTAAAGTGAAATAAACGGATTGATTTTCATATACAAAACCTTCGTTTTCAAAAAAAGGAACGGTGAGGGTTTCGGTTCCGTAGTCCATAACTTTGGAGCCTTTCCATTTGATATTAATGGTTTGAGCATTACCAACAATAAAAAAGAACAGAATCGGAAGAATGTATAATTTTTTCATCTTTGTAAAATTAAATTTGACACTGCAAATTAAACGAAATTTTTAAAAATATAATACATGCAATAAAATTAATTTCTTTGCGTTTTGCAAAAAGTCAAGATATAATTTGATTAATTGAATAATTTATTTTTTCTTTGTACTCTCAAAAATTCTAAGTTAAAACTATGAATAAATTAAAGTTGTATTCATTAATGCTCGGTTCTGCTCTACTTTTAGTAAATTGCGGAGGAGGAGGCAACACCAAAAAAGGCGGTGGAACAAAGCGTTTTACGAGTTTAACCGGTTGGAAACCCAACGACACGAAAGGCTGGTTTTTCACCGGAAAACAGCAAAAACAAAAAGGATGGCCCGGAATGGTTTACATAGAAGGCGGAACTTTCGTGATGGGAATGGTGAAAGATGACGTGATGCATGATTGGAACAATACTCCGCGAAGAATGCAAGTGAATTCCTTTTTCATCGCCGAAACTGAAATCACAAATTATGAATACCGTGCTTATACCACGTGGATGAAATTTGTATTTCCTCCTTACGATTCAAATTTTCGAGATCTTTACTTCGGAACCCTTCCCGATACATTGGTCTGGAACAACAAACTTTCAAGAAATGATTATTCCGAAACCTATTTTCGAGCGCCGGAATTTAACAATTATCCGGTGGTTGGTGTTTCCTGGTTGCAGGCTTCCAGATATTGTGAATGGCTTACGGACAGAGCCACCGAAAAAGAACTGATGAATCAAGGCGTCATCACCAAAGATATGTACACCAACGAATCCAATAATTCGGAAACTTCATCATTCACGATAGACAAATTTAAAGCCAACGATCCGGAAATGCAATCTTACATCAATGATCAAAGATGGAAACAAAAAACCGGCGTTAAAACACAAAACCAAAGAGTGGCTTCCGCAAATAGAAATACCACAATGGGAGCGAGAGAATTCAGACTTCCGACAGAAGTGGAATGGGAATTTGCCGCTCTGGGAATGCAGAAAGACAGAGAATACAACCTCTATCAAAACAAAGAACCCCAAATTGAAAAACTGAAAGGCAAAAAAGGACGAAACCGAGGAATGTATATCGAAAATTATAAAATGGGAGCAGGAGATTATTCCGGAGTTGCCGGTTGGGGAAATGATGCATCGCCTGTAACTTCCGATGTAAGGCAATATCCTTCAAACGATGTCGGAGTTTACGGAATGTTCGGAAATGTTGCGGAATGGACGGCAGATATTTACAGACCAATCATAGACGAAGAAGCCAATGATTTCAATTATTACAGAGGAAATATTTCGCAGGCAATTGTACGAAATGACGACGGAACTCCGAAAATGGTAGAAGAAATACAATATGATACTTTAATGGACGGAAGACCAATTTACAAAAGATTGCCCGGACAATACGAAAGGAGAACCCTTGAAGACAATAGAAATTACAGAGACGGGGATTTTCAATCTTCTTTGGATGCGGGCTATGGAAAAGAGTTAGACAGTTCCGATACAGATTTCAGCATGTATAATTCTCCGAAAGTAAGATTTATTGTGGATGAAAACGGCAGAGTAATTCTCGAAAAAGATCCGAAAGACAGAACTTCCACAATTTCCAATGAAATCAGAGTGGTGAAAGGCGGTTCGTGGTTAGACGGTGCTTATTGGCTCGACCCGGGACAAAGACGATACAGAGACGAAAGAAAAGCATTCAGTTGGATTGGATTTCGCGTGGCTCAAGACGCAAAACCAACCGGAAAAGCAACCTCACGAAAAAAACGCTGATTTAGCGATTGGAGTTTTGGTTTAAAACATAAAAAATCTTTCCTGAATTTGGAGAGATTTTTTTTAATGATAAAATATATCGCTTTTGGCTTCTTGCCTTTGGCGAAAATGTAGAAAATAACAGGCAACAAGCGATAGACGATAAGCCTACTTGCTTACAGCCTGAAGCAGGAAAAATTGAAAATGAATAATCATCTAAAATTTATAATTTAATCCGAACCTCGTAACCCGAAACCCGTATCTCGTAACTCGTAACTCGTATCTCGTAACTCAAAAAAATGAACACATTAACCCAAAAATTCAACACACCTTTTCATTCTGCGCCGTTTAATGAAATTAAAAACGAAGATTTCCTGCCGGCTTTCAAAACATTAATTAAAATTTCCGAACACGAAATTGATGAAATCGCCAACCGTTCCGAAATGCCGACTTTTGAAAATACCATCGAAGCATTAGCTTTTTCCGGCGAACAATTAGACGTGGTTTCAAACCTTTTTTTCAATCTCAATTCCGCCGAAACCAACGATGAAATGCAGAACATCGCGCAAGAAGTTTCGCCGCTGCTGACAGAATTTTCATCAAAAATTTCTCAAAACAAAAAACTTTTTGAAAGAATAAAATCGGTTTACGATTCCCGAAATCAACTCAATTTAAACGATGAACAAAAAACACTTCTGAACGAAACTTACAAAGGTTTTGTGCGAAGCGGCGCACTTTTAAGCGAAACCGATAAGAAGAAATTGGAGAAAATAAATATGGATTTGTCCGTAAAATCGCTGCAATTCGGGCAAAATGTTTTGGCTTCCACGAATGCTTATTTTAAACACATCACCAATAAAAACGATTTGGCGGGAATTTCCGAAACCGTTTTGCAACAATATGCGGAAGATGCCAAAGAAAAAAACCTCGACGGATACGCAATTTCGCTGCAATTTCCGAGTTTCGTTCCGGCGATGACTTATGCCGAAAACCGCGAACTCCGCAAGGAATTGGCTTTGGCAAACGGAAAAAAATCCTTTGACGGCGGCAAATTCGACAATCAAAATTTAATTAAAGAAATCATAAAACTTCGACAGGAAAAAGCCGAACTCTTGGGTTATAAAAATTATGCCGACTTCGTTTTGGAGGAAAGAATGGCGAAATCTCCCGCAAAAGTTCTCGATTTTCTGAACGAACTTTTGGAAAAAGCAACACCGTTTGCAAACCGAGAAATCGAGGCGTTAAAAATCCTTGCAAAAGCCGATGGAATAAACGAAATCCAAAGTTATGACCACGCTTTTTATGCCGAAAAACTCCGCAAACAAAAATTTGATTTGAATGATGAAGAATTGAAACCGTATTTCCCGTTGGATAAAGTTCAGGAAGCCGTATTTGCACTGGCGCAAAAACTTTTCGGTTTGGAATTTACGGAAATCTGCGATGTCCAAAAATATCATCCGGACGTGAAAACGTATAAAATTTCGGAAAACGGAAATTTCAAAGCATTGCTTTATGTGGATTATTTCCCCAGAAAAAGCAAGCGATCCGGCGCGTGGATGACGAGTTTTAAAAATCAATACCAAAAAAACGGCGAAAATTCCAGACCGCATATTTCCGTAGTTTGCAATTTTTCAAAACCGACAAAAAACACACCGAGTTTGCTGACTTTCAATGAAGTAACCACACTTTTCCACGAATTCGGACATGCGTTTCACGGCGTTTTGGCAAATACACAATATCCGAATCTTTCGGGAACTTCTGTGAAATGGGACTTTGTAGAACTTCCGTCTCAATTTTTGGAAAATTTTTGCTACGAACCGGAATTTCTAAAAACCTTCGCCAAACACTACAAAACCGGAGAAATTCTTTCGGACGAAAAAATCGCGAAACTCTCTCAAAGCAAATCTTTTATGGAAGGCTATCAAACGTTGAGGCAAATCGGTTTCGGACTTTTGGATATGGGCTATCACACAAAATCCGAGCAAATTTCGGACATCAAAACTTTTGAAACCCAAGAAACCAAAGCCGCAAATCTTTACCCCGAAAATCCCGAAACAGCGATGAGTCCGAGTTTTTCACACATTTTTCAAGGCGGATATTCGGCGGGATATTATTCCTACAAATGGGCGGAAGTTTTGGATGCGGATGCGTTTCAATATTTTAAGGAAAACGGAATTTTCAATCCGCAAATCGCCGAAAAATACAAAATTCTGCTTTCTTCCGGCGGCACAAAAGACCCGATGGAACTCTACAAAAATTTTCGCGGCAGCGAACCGAAAGTGGAAAATTTGCTGAAACGAGCGTTTGGAGTTTCTGAAAAAAAGGAATAAACCTTGAAAACACAGGTATTTTAAAAGTTAAATTTGAAAATTCCGGACCGGAAAAACTGTATTCACAAAATATTTACTGAAAAAAATGACAAGATTCTAATATTGAAAACCAATATTCTAAAGTAAGACGGGGCGGGAACTTTAGCCCGCTTTTTAAAAAATTATTCCATAGGTTTTAGCCAAAAATTTAAACAAACTCTAAATTATTGGAAAACTCAGAACCTTCTGAAATTCGCAGAATCGAAAAAATATCTTGCGGTTTTGATTTCATCGGCGTTCATATCCAATTCATACCACGGCGAAATTTCCGGACGAAACGGATTCGCAAGAACGTGAATGCTTTGAGCCGGCGTGAAACCTTCGCCCAAAAGATAAAGTTTTTTTCCTTCGGAATTTTTGCAAACGCCGACGATGAAAACCACGTGTCCCGGACTTCCGGGCGTGATGAGAATGTCGCCGGTTTTTAAATTTTCAGCGGCGGAAACGGGAAAAGTTTCTCGATTCAGGGAAATGGTTCCGGCGTAACTGAAAACCAAATCCAAATAATTTCTGAAATTTTGGTAAGAATCATCGAAATCTTGGGTCTTTTGAAAACTCACATTATTGCCGTTGACGAAAGCGCGAATGCCGTTTTTGTAGTCGTTCCAAGTTGCTAAATCGCCACTCGTGAAGTGAAATTTTATCTCGCCGAATTGTTTGGTTTTAAACAAATATTCCGCGCGCAACCGAATTACGGCATCTGCACATTGCTGCAAATCTCTGTTGCCCACGTCTATATCAAAAATCGCTTCGTGCAGATTTTGTGTGGCGATTTCGGTTCCGTCAAATTTTAAAATTCTAGAACCATAAGATTTCAGTGGAAAATTTTCTATGAAATACCCGAAAGAATCCGGTTTTTCTTCCATCCAAACAAAATTTTCGGGCGGCAAAAAACGTTCTTTTATCGTGTTTTTATCTTTATTGATTAAAGAAATTGTGTCTTGTTTTAATGAATTATCGAGGTTTAAATCTTTCGTTTTTTCACCGTTGCAAGCGAAAAATATAAATAATGGGATGAGTGTTTTCATATTCAATGTGTTACGAGTTGCGAGTTTCGGGTTTCGAGGGTTTAAAATTAGCAAATTTTCTTTGATTTCACACAGAGAAACAGAGTAAAAGAGACACAGAGGGTTTTAAGCCTATTGCTTTATTCTTACCGTACTGTTATAAAAACGTAAAACGAATTTGTTTCAAAGTTCAGGACTGGAAAGCGAGAAACCATAAGCCATACGCCAAAAGCATAAAACGAATTTAATTTCAATTTAATTTTTTAATGATTCTTAAAATATATGCGTACATTTGCAAAAACATACGCATAAATGAAGACTACACTCAATCTCAGGTTTGACAGAAACGTGATAGAAACAGCAAAAGAATACGCTTCAAAAAAACAAACCAGCGTGTCTGAAATCGTGGAAACCTATTTAAAAAAACTTGTTGCCCGCGACAAAGAAAAAGAATACGCTTCAGACAAACTCGTGGGTATTCTTAAATCTTATAAAAATCTTACAGACGAAGAAGTGAAAACGCTATATCTCAAAGGAAAACACGATGCGTAAAATATATTTGGATACCAACGTGATTCTTGAACACGCCATGCAACGCAGCAATTACAAGCAGGCAATGGAAATATTTCATCTCGCGGAATCGGGTGCAATTGATTGTTATACCTCTGCTGCCACATTTTTTACCATTGCTTTTTTTCTGCAAAAAGAAGAGAACAGCAAGCAGATTTTTAAAACGTATTTTTCCTTTATCAAAGTCATAACAACGTCTGATGAAGATTTGCAAGCGGCGGTCAATTCCTCTTTTATCGACATCGAAGATGCGTTTCAATACTATTCGGCTTTAGGAAAATGCGATGCTTTTATCACATTTAATAAAAAAGATTTTATCCATCATCAAAGCGAAAAACTTCCTTGTTTTACGCCCGCCGAATTTTTAAAAGCCTTATTTTAGTTTAAAGTTCAAGGTTTAAAGTTCAAGGTTGGACAAAGCATAAATCTTTGAACCTCAAGAAAATTTGCCATAAAAAACGCCCCGTCAAAGACGAGGCGAAGTTTTTGTTGTTTCTAAAACTTTTTTTTAGAAAGAGTACCCTAATCCTAATCCGAATGATGGAACTATACCGCTTGCTTTCAAGCCTAAATCTCCAAATCCGGCATCATTATCATTTTTATATGAAAATGACACATAGGTAAATCCGGCATTAAGGTCTAATGTAAATCCGCTGTCCCAAAGAAATTGATAACCCGCTCTTACACCTCCGCCAAAAGAGTTGAATTTGTCTTTGTCCTCACCATCATCATCACCAAAAAAATCTTGATCATACTTAATAGTACCGTTGTTGTAGGCAACATTAGCCATTCCATACCAGCCTTTAAGGGCTTCACTGAAATAATATCTGTAAAATATTGTTCCACCGATATTGGTATATTTGGTACCGGCAATCTTGTAACTTCCATAACCGGCTCCTACACCGACAGATGAAGTTCCTCCGATAACTCTTTCATAGGTTACCATATCAGAACCTGTTCCAATAAAAGCAAGAGGATTTGCTTTAATAGAGTTCTCTTGAGCGTTCATCGCTCCAAATAGTGCTAATGCACCTACTAAAAATAGTTTTTTCATAAAGTTAAAATTTAATAATTTTTTTGCAAAGATATAACATTTTTTAATATTAACAATTTTTTTCTATTTTTTTTAAAAAATGGGGGGGGGGGGGGGGAAAATTAAAATTAATAAAAAAAAGCCGGTTAAATATTAAATATTATGTATTGTTCTTGTGTTATAAACGCAAAAAACCAAAAGCATAAACCGAATTTGTATTTAGTTTTTTGAAAATTCGCCATAAAAAAAACACCTCATCAAAGACGAGGCGAAGTTTTCGTTTTTTCTAAAAGCAGAATTTAGAACTTGTAGGCGTATCCAAGGTTGAAGGATGAAACAGCAACTTCTTCAGCAATTCCTTTATATCCAAGATATACATTGTGCTTTTCGGCAAAGGTATAACCTATTTTTGGCTGATAATAGAAACCTCCGGCATCGCTTTCTTCAAGATTTCCTGCATAGATAGCATATCCCAAATCCGCTCCGATATTGAATCCTCCTTCAAAATTGTATTGTGCTGTTGCAGCAACCGGAATATAACCCATACTTGGGGCTTTGCGTTCCCCGTTATCTTCTATATCTTCTTTAAGATCAGATTCCCAGATATACCGAGAATATCCTGTTGCGATTCCCAAATCAAAATTTTCTGCAACTTGCCAAGTGTAAGCTGCATCAATACCTACATTGAAAGAATACACATCACTGGTGTCACCAATAGGTAAACCAACGTGAGCCCCTACTTTAAATTGAGCGTTCATCGCTCCGAATAGCACTAATGCGCCTGCCAAAAATAATTTTCTCATAAATTAAATTTAATAAATTTTCGGCAAAAGTATAACTTTTTTAACATTCATATTTTTTTTATTTTGGGTAAAATTGCGATTAATACAAATAAACGATTAATGCTTTGTTAAATCCAAATAACAAAAAGTCTTTTGTCTTTTATCTTTATTCCCGAAGTCTGTCGTATCTTTGAATTTCAATTTAATTTTTTATGAATCATCAACCGATTGAAGGTTTTTCCAAACTGAGCAAACAGCGAAAAATAGATTGGCTCATCTCCGAATATTTGAGTGGCGACCGCAGTTTTGAGCAAATTTTACAACAATATTGGAATAATGATGCCGAACTTCAAAAACTGCACGAAGAATTTTCGGAAAACACCATTTCCAATTTTTATATGCCTTACGGAATCGCTCCAAACTTCCTGATAGACGGAAAACTTTTATCTCTGCCGATGGCTGTCGAGGAAAGTTCCGTGGTTGCCGCCGCTTCAAAATCCGCAAAATTTTGGATAGACAAAGGCGGTTTCAAAACCACGATTATCAACACCAAAAAACTTGGGCACACGCATTTCATTATGAACGTGGAACCGCACAAACTTCAGCATTTTTTTAATTTTAAATTAAAGAAAAAACTCTTTGAAACTACCGATGAAATCACCGCAAATATGCGAAAACGCGGCGGCGGAATATTGAACATTCGGCTCATCGACAAAACTGCGGAAATGCCCAATTATTTCCAACTGAAAGCGAGTTTTGATACGGTGGATTCTATGGGTGCAAATTTTATTAATTCCTGTTTGGAACGTTTCGGGAAAACTTTACGGGAAGAAGTGGAAAACGATGAAAATTTTACATCTGAAGAAAAAAATTCGCTGCAAATTGTGATGAATATTTTGTCGAATTATACTCCGGATTGCATCGTGCGAGCCGAAGTTTCCTGCAAAATAGAAGATTTAAAAGACGAAAGCGGCATTGCTCCCGAAGAATTTGCGTGGAAATTTCGTCAGGCGGTTACGATTGCGGAAATCGAGCCGTTTCGCGCAACCACGCACAACAAAGGAATTATGAACGGCGTGGACGCTGTAGTCATCGCTACGGGAAACGATTTTCGCGCCACATCCGCTTGTGCCCACGCGTACGCCTCGCGAAACGGAAAATATTCCTCGCTCACGCATTGCACGATTGACGGCGGAATTTTCAGATTTTGGATAGATTTGCCAATTTCCGTTGGTGTAGTCGGCGGATTGACGAATTTGCATCCACTCGTAAAATTTTCGTTGGCACTTTTAGGAAAACCGTCTGCGCAAGAATTGATGAGCGTTTTGGCGGTTTCCGGATTGGCTCAAAATTTTGCGGCATTGCGTTCATTGGTTACCACCGGAATCCAAAAAGGACACATGAAAATGCACTTGTTCAACATTCTCAATCAGTTTAATGCCACCGAAGAAGAAAAACAATATTTCGTGAACTATTTTAAAGACAAAACCGTGAGCCATCACGAAGTGATTTCCAAACTTCGGGAGTTGCGAGATATGAATCTTTAATTTTTTTATATTTGCCCAAAGTTTGCAACGAAAAATTATGAAGAAAATAGTTTCTACAACAGATGCTCCTGCTGCAATCGGACCTTATGCACAGGCAAATTTTATTAACGGTATTTTATACATTTCCGGTCAAATTCCTGTGAATCCCGAAACCGGAGAATTAGCAAAAGGCATTGAAAATGAGACACATCAGGTAATGAAAAACTTGAAAGCCATTTTAGAAGCTGCAGAAATGAATTTTAAAAATGTGGTAAAAGCAACCATTTTTCTAAAAAATATGGACGATTTTGCCGTGATGAACAACATCTACGCTTCTTATTTGGATTCGGAATTTTATCCGGCGCGGGAAACAGTGCAAGTTTCCTGTCTCCCAAAAAATGTGAATATTGAAATTTCCATGATTGCCCATAGTTTTTAATGAATTTTTTAAGAAATACATTCGGCGTTTTAATTGGTTTAGCAGTGGCTTCCTTTGTGATTTCTTTGGGAATTCGCTTAAATCATGCGTGGATTAATTATAGCGAATTTGCGCCGTTTGAACATTGGGAAAGTCTGCTGAAATCTGTTCGGCATGAGCCGTATTTCTTTGTTGTTCTTTTATTTTCATCAGGAGTTGGTTCCACAATCGGAGGAATTGCCGCAGCCATTATTGTGAAATATGCCAAAGTGGCTTACGCCATTTTAATCGGTTTTATTTTGCTTTTCATCGCTATGTTGGATATTATCATATTTCCATATCATCCCACGTTTTACAAAATTTTAATTTTTATCACCTTTTTCCCATTCTCTTGGTTCGGTGGAAAAATCGTGGAAATCCTTTACGAGAGAAAACGAAAAAAATCAGGTTGATAATCACTTCCGTCCTAAATAAAAAAAGAAAGATTACCTCATCGTTACCTTTGAGCCCCCCCCAAAAAACCTCTCTATGACAACAAATGTACCAATGAGGATTGAAAATGCAAAAGACAGAAAAGCGGAAAAATTTTATATTTCTCTTGTAAACTAAAATCGTGTTTAGTCTGAAGCCAAGTACGTAATTATGATTTTTCGAGAAATTTTATAATGGAGGTAGAGGTTAATGTTTTTAACATTTCATAGTTAAAATTGTTAAAATCAAAAAAAAATGATTTTAGTTAAAATTCTGATTATCAAATATTTAAAATAAACCTTGTGTTAAAATGTTAAATAATTTTAACAAATTATTGGCTGTATTCATTAAAAAAACCGTTGAAAAGTGTTAAAAAATATTAATTTTTTGATTGCATGCAACTTAAAGATTTAGTTTTGCGACCAAATTTAATATTTATGAAGCACCTGAAAATTGTAATCATAAGTTTAGTTTTGATCCTGATTTCTGCCAATGCAAATGCACAACAGTCTTCCTACGTTTCTCAAAACAAGGAAATGGCAGAAACACTCTCAAAAGAATTTGGAATCCCAATTTCGATTATTTTGGCGGTTGCTATTGTAGAATCCGGAAGCGGAACCAGCAAAGCCAGCAAAACATTGAACAACCATTTCGGAATCGTCGGGAAAAACACGGTGAACAGTTCTAAATACAGAAGTTTTTCATCAGTGCAGGAAAGCTACAGAGCATTCTGCGAGTTGCTTTCAAGAAAAAAATATTATTCAAAATTAAAGGGAAACAACAACCATCAGGAATGGATAAAAGCCATCGCTTCTGCAGGATATTCCACACAGCCGCAGGAATGGATGCGAAGAATTTCTTTGGTGGCTAATAAATTAAAACTCTAAAATCACCTGAAAATTTCAGGAACGAATTGCAAAAACCTCATCCGTATCGTAAAATACGGATGAGGTTTTAGTCTTTAAATCGTTTTGTATTCATAATATTCGTAAATTTCCCCCGTTAAGTTTTTAAGAATAATTTTACATAAAAACATTGGAAAATAGAAACAAAAGAGCGCTTCACTTCACTGTTGCAAGTTTTTTCATTTATCTTTTTACGTCTGTTTTGTTTCAGGTTTTCGGCTGGAGTTGGGAACCTTTTGACCGCATCAATCTCGTTTCCGAAGTTTTTAGAAAAAAAGAAAAACCAAAAGATTCTTTAATCGCACAGCCGAAAATTGAAATTCGTGAAAAACCGACACAAGATTTTGAACTCTACAAAAGCCCGAACCTGATTACCAATTTTTATACGGACAATTCTGCGGCACTCCCGCAATTTATCGAGAAACTTCGCCAACTGAAAAACGGAAAAAACATCAAAATCCGAATTGCATATTTCGGCGACAGTATGATTGAAGGCGATTTGATGACGCAAAATCTCCGAAAACTTTTACAACAAAAATACGGCGGCTCGGGCGTAGGATTTGTCCCGATTTCGTCTAATGTTGCCGGGTTTCGGCAAACCGTAACTTCTTCGGCTTCCGGCTGGGACGATGCGAATTTTAAAACAAAAAATGCAAGAAATCTCTACTTTTCCGGACATATTTTTACGGGAAACGGCAGCGGTTCCTACACCGACAATACCATCGCAAATCCGCAAGCAATCATAGAAAAATCCATTATTTTCGGCAAAACCGAAAGCGGAAATCTTACGGCAAACGGCGTAGAATTTAATTTAAACGGAACCCAATTCGTGAACAAAAAAGTTTTGTTTAAAGACCAATCTCGCTTATTAAGAATTAAAAACAACACCGCCGCTACTCCACTTTTCGGAATCAGTTTTGAAAGCGAAACCGGAATTTTTGTGGACAATTTTTCCTTTCGCGGAATCACGGGAATTGAACTCAATCGGTTGGACGAGAATTTTTTGCAATCCGTTCAGCAAACCAATCATTACGACCTCATCGTTTTTCAATACGGCGTGAATTTACTGTTTCGCCCGAAAGATACGAACTACAACTACTACGCAAAATTGATGGATCCGGTTTTGAAAAAATTTAAAAACGCTTTTCCCGACTCGGATTTTTTGATTGTGAGTGCTGCCGACCGCGCTTTCCGCTACGACGGCGAATACAAAACCGCCATCGGATTGCCGAACCTTTTGGAAATTCAGGCGAAATTGGCTTTGGACAATGGTTTTGCGTTTTACAATCAGTTTGAAACGATGGGCGGCGAAAATTCCATCGTGAAATGGGCAAACGAAAATCCACGATTGGCAAACAAAGATTATGTGCACCCGAACGGACGAGGTGCCGATATTTTGGGCGAAAAACTTTTTGAAGCGATAGTGAAACTTGAAGGAAAAAAATAATTTTGTCTGTTGAAATGTTGAACTTACACAAAATTAAACTGACTACAAAACTTGGGCAACTTGACTAAAATTTATTAACTTGCAAACTAAAATTTTTAGAAAAAATGGCGAAAAACAACAAGTTAGTAGCACCATTCTTGAAATGGGTTGGAGGCAAAAGACAAATTATGCCTTCAATTGTTGAACATTTGCCTAAAAATATTAAAGATTATAAATACATTGAACCATTTATCGGCGGCGGAGCGGTATTATTTAACTTACAGCCGAAAAATGCAATAATAAATGATTTTAATAAGGAACTGATAAATGTGTATCAAATCGTTAAGAATAATCTTAATGAACTGATTACAGACCTGAAAAAACACAAAAACGAATCCGAATATTTTTACTCGATAAGAAGTTTAGACAGAAACGGAGAATTAAAAAAACTGACAGATGTTCAAAGAGCATCAAGAGTGATTTTTCTGAATAAAACTTGTTTTAACGGGCTCTACAGAGTAAACAATGCGGGAGAGTTTAACTCGCCTTTTGGGAGATATAAAAATCCAAATATTGTAAACGAACCAACACTGAAAGCGGTAAATAATTTTTTAAATAAAAACGAGATAAAAATTGAAAGCGGAGATTACTCGGACGTTTTGAAATCGGCGGATAAAAAATGTTTCGTTTATTTGGATCCGCCTTATCATCCAATATCCGAAAACCCGAACTTTACAGGCTACGTTCAAGGCGGATGGAATATGTATAACCAAATTGATTTGAAAACGGCTTGTGATGAGTTAAACAAAAAAGGAGTGAAATTTTTACTTTCAAATTCATCGGCAAAATTTATCAAAAATCTTTATAAAGATTATAAAATAACCATTATAAAAGCAAACAGAGCAATTAACTCAAACGGTGCCGACCGAGGAGAGATTGATGAAGTGTTAATCAGAAATTATGAGTAAATCTAAAAATGATCTTGCGTGGGAAAAAATTTTTGAAAAACACAGAATCCTTGACAAGATTTTGAAAGATGGTCATATTGAGATTAGTGCCGCAAAAATTAACGAGTTTCGAGAAGCAAGATTAATGACTAAGTTCGATCACAAATCTCAACTTCCTAAACTTTTTGCAGACCATAAACTTTCGATTTTACCAACTTCAAGAGGCGGATACGTAATTGGAGAATTTGAAACTTTTTGTAACTTTAATACTGACGACATAGAAGTTTCACCAATTGAATTTCCCACATTTTTAGAAAGTCTTGATTATCGTGATATAACGAGCGAAGCCACGGCAATAAATTGTGCTTTCGTTTCTAAAATTCTTCACGATTTCACAAATGAAGATAATCTGTTTCCAACCGTGAGCGGACGAATGAGTTCATCATCTTTTTCTTTTGACATCAATTCGGCAAAAGGACTTTTCAATGTTAATGTCGGTAATTCTCAAGTAGAAATTGACGGCGGTTATGAAAGCGACCACTCTTTAAATCTCATTGAAGCCAAAAACTATATTTCAGACGATTTTCTTGTCAGACAACTTTACTATCCGTTTAAACTTTGGAGTGGCAAAATTCAAAAACAAGTTCGCCCTATTTTTTTGACCTATTCGAACGGCGTTTTTCATTTAAGGGAATATGCTTTTTCGAATGTAAATCATTACAATTCGCTTGTTCTTGTTAAGCACAGAAAATATATTGTTCAGGAAGGTAGTTTTAATCTTGAAGCATTATCTCAAATTATTGACAACACAAAAACAATAAAAGAACCTGAAATACCATTTCCGCAAGCAGACAGTTTTGAAAGAGTGATTAACCTTTGTGAACTTCTGAAACAAAAAGAATTTATCACAAAAGAGGATATTACTCAAAATTATGATTTTGACGCAAGACAAACAGACTATTATTCCAACGCAGGAAAATATTTAGGGCTTATTAATGCGGGGCGAGATTCATTAACGGGACAAACAGGCTGTTTCTTGACAACAAAAGGAAAGCAGGTTTTCAATCTAAATCTTATTGATAGACAAAAAGAATTTATAAAACTAGTTGTTTCTCACAAAGCATTTAAAGAAACTTTGGAACTTCATCTTGACAGCGGAGAAATGCCTAATAAAGACACTATCGTTGAAATAATGAAACGTTCCAAACTATACAATATCAGTTCTGACGAAACATATTTCAGACGCGCATCAACAATCACAGGTTGGATAAATTGGATTTTAAATCTAACAGAAGAATAAAACAGGACATAATATCACATTAAATCTTGAACTTTGAATTTTAAAAATGGCAACTTTTGATTGGAACGCTTTTCTACACCAATTTTTGTACGACAGAGAAAATCCTTTGCTGTTCAACAACGGATTTTTTGTCTATTTTTTCTTCCTGTTTATGGTCTTGTTTTATGCGCTTCGCAACAAGCCGGACGCCAGAAGGTATGTGTTTTGTTTTTTCTCGCTCTACTTTTTTTACAAAGCAAGCGGTACTTTTGTTTTGCTCGTCATCGCTGCGGCAATCGTGGATTTCGTGCTTTCCAACGCCATTTACAGAACCTCGAAAAAACGCTACAAAACGCTGCTTTTGCTGCTGAGTATCATTTTTAATTTGGGAATTTTAGTTTATTTTAAATACACCAATTTCTTTATTTCCGTATCAAACGAAATTTTTAAAACCCACTTCAATCCGCTAAACATTCTGCTGCCGGTCGGGATTTCCTTTTTCACATTCGAGAATTTGAGTTACACGATTGATGTTTATCGCGGCGATTTTAAACCTGCAAAAAGATTTTCGGATTACCTTTTGTTCCTCTCGTTTTTTCCGAAATTGGTGATGGGTCCCATTGTTCGGGCGCACGATTTCGTTCCGCAAATCAATCAACCGACTGTGATTTCCGAGAAAGATTTTGCAAAAGGTTTTTATTTAATCGTCTCGGGATTGATAAAAAAATTGGTGATTTCGGATTATATCACGCTCAATCTCGTGAACTACGTTTTTGATAATCCCGCGCTGCACGTCGGTTTGGAAAATCTTTTTGCGATTTACGGTTATGCGATGGTTATTTACTGCGATTTTAGCGGCTACAGCGATGTTACCATCGGAATCGGACTTTGGCTCGGTTTCAAAATTCCCGTCAATTTTCTTTCGCCGTATCAAAGTAAAAATATCACCGAATTTTGGCGGCGTTGGCACATTTCATTGTCGAGTTGGCTAAAAGATTATCTCTACATTCCGCTTGGCGGAAACCGAAACGCAACGCCGGCTTCCTACATTTTTGTGATTCTGTTTTTGGCAGGCGTTTTCCTGATGTCGGTCAATCTGTTTCATCTTTCGTATTTGTGGGCGGGAATTGTAACAATACTTTTGCTAATGATTTTCGTGCTGCCGCCGATTTTAAATAAAAATAAAAAAGGCGTAGTTGCGAATTTTAATCTTCTGACAACCATGCTTTTAGGCGGATTTTGGCACGGCGCAAGTTGGAATTTCATCATTTGGGGAGCGATGCACGGCATTGCTTTGGGCGTTCATAAAATTTGGATGATGCTCACCGGAACATCTTTTGCGAGGTTCAACAATTCTAAAATTTACAATATTTTAATGGTGATTTTCACGTTTCATTTCGTATGTTTTGCGTGGATTTTCTTTAAAGCCCACGATTTTGAAACCGCCGGCGCGATGATTCACCAAATTGTTTACAATTTTGACATCGCCGCTTGGCAGCCGTTTTACGAGAATTACAAAGTTGTGGTTTGGATGATTATTTTTGCGATGATGATTCACTTCATTCCCGATAATTTGCCGGACAGAATTGCGGAAAAAATCGGAAAAATTTCGCTGACGTATTACATCATTCTCTTTTTCGGATTCCTGATTTTATACGGATTTTTCAAATCTTCGGAACAAGTGATGCCGATTTATCTACAGTTTTAGGCGAGGTTTCGAGGTTCGAGATGCGAGGTTTATGACTTCAAAAAGCAATCTCTCTAAGCCAAAAAAATTAAAATTTTTAAACAGAATATCAAATCAAAAACCCTTACAAAAAAGTAAATGATTTATTATCAATATGATAAGGTGTAAATAAAATTTTCAAGCAATAGACAATTTTATACCCTCTCTTTATCCAAAGGCTTTATCTTTTCTTGAATCCATTGAAAAATCACATACAAAACCGGAACCACTATTAATCCCAAAAATGTTCCGATTAAAAGTCCGGCGGCGGCTCCCGTTCCGATGCTTCGGTTTCCTACGGCTCCGATTCCTGCTGAGAAAACCAACGGCAACATCCCGAAAATAAACGCAAATGAAGTCATCAAAATCGGACGCAATCTCGCTTTCGCAGCATTGATGGCGGACATCGACAAACTTTCGCCGTGTCTTCGCCGCTGAACGGCAAATTCTACAATCAAAATTGCATTTTTCGCTAAAAGCCCGACGAGCATAATCAGCGCAATTTGGAAATAAATATTGTTTTCCAAACCTGCAATTTTCTGCCCGAAATACGCGCCCATCACTCCCAAAGGAAGCGAACAAATCACCGCCAAAGGAAGCACAAAACTTTCATAAAGTGCTGATAGAATGAAATATACGAACACTAAACTCAATGCGAAAATCAACAGTGTTTGCGAGCCGGAGGCTTTTTCCTCGCGGGAAAGCCCCGTAAATTCCACGCGATATTTCGGCGGAAGTGTTTGTGCGGCAACTTCTTCTACAGCCCGAATCGCATCACCGGTACTGAAACCTTCGTTGTTGGAACCTGTGATTTTCACAGAACTGAAAAGATTGTAACGGCTCACAGATTGCGGTCCGTAGGTTTTTTCCAAACTCACGAATTGCGAAATCGGAGACATTTGTCCGTCTTTTGTTCGCACATAAAGATTGTTGATGCTGCTTTCGTCTTTTCGCGCATCGGGAAGTGCCTGAACCATCACGCGATATTGTTTCCCGAATTTCGTGAAATCTGCCGCATAAACACCGCCGATGTAGCCTTGCATCGCGCTCAAAATATCCGAAACCGAAACGCCGGATTGTTCTGCCAAAGGAACATTGATGTTCATTTGATATTGCGGAAATTTAGTATTGAAAGAGGTTTGCGCAAACTGAATTTCAGGGCGTTTCATCAGATTTCCTATGAATTGTTGCGTGGTTTGGTCGAGTTCGCTGTAATCTCCGCCTTCCGTATCCAACAAAACGGCTTCAAAACCTGCGCTGTTCCCGAATCCCGGAACACTCGCCGGTTGAAAAAATACCACTCTGGCTTCGGGAATGTTTGCGGCGGCGGCTCCCATTAGTTTTTTCGCGAGTTCATCCGCAGTTTGTCCGTCTTCGGAATCGCGTTCTTCATAAGGATTTAATCTGATGAACACCAATCCGTAGTTGCTTCCCGTTCCCGAAAGAAAACCGCGTCCTGTTGAGAAAGTCATTCCTTTTACGCCGGGCGTACTTTCTACAATGGTTCGCAGTTTTTTCAAAGCTTCGTAGCCTCTTTCCATAGATGAACCCGGAGGAAGTTCCACATTACCGAAAATTACGCCTCGATCTTCGTTGGGAACAAATCCTTTTTTCATCGAGGAATTCGTCCAAAATAAAATCCCGGCGGTGATGACGAAAATTATCAGCGTAACCCATTTGTGGCGAAGCAGAAAAGTGAAAGATTTTCCGTAGCGTTGTGTGGCAGCCTTGAAACCGCTGTTAAATTTAGCAAAAAACCGTTGAACGAAATTTTTATTTTTTTCATCTTCGTAATGAGATTTTAAAAATAATGCACACAACATCGGGCTCAAAGTAAGAGCGTTTACTGCGGAAATCAAAATGGCGACAATCAGCGTGATTCCGAATTGTTGATAAAAAACGCCGACGGGTCCTGTGATGAAAGTTACCGGAATGAAAACCGCCGCCATTACCAAAGTGATGGAAATAATGGCGCCTGTGATTTCGTGCATCGCCGAAACGGTGGCTTGTCTGGCATCCGAAATTCCGTGTTCCATTTTTGCGTGAACAGCCTCGACGACGACGATGGCATCATCTACCACAATTCCGATGGCGAGAACCAATGCGAAAAGTGTGAGCAAGTTTAGGGAATATCCGAATAGATTTAAAAAGAAAAACGTACCGATGATGGAAACCGGAACCGCGATTGCGGGAATAATCGTGGAACGCCAATCTTGAAGGAAAATATAAACCGCGATAAACACGAGGATAAACGCTTCCAACAAGGTGTGAACCACTTTTTCAATGGATGCGGAAAGGAACTCGTTTGTGTCGAAATTCACGACATATTTCACGCCGTCCGGAAAAGATTTTTCGCTTTCGTTCAAATAGGCTTTGATGTTGTTAATGATATCTTGAGCGTTGGAACCGGGCGTTTGGTTAATCGGCATACTTACTGCGGGATATCCGGCGTTTTCACCGATTCCGGAATACGACAACGCATCGAGTTCGATTTTCGCAACGTCTTGCAACCTCAGGAATTGTCCGTTTCCGAGTGCTTTGATGACGATATTGCTGTAATCTTCTTCCGTATTGTATCTTCCTTTATATTTAATGATGTATTCAAAAGAACTTCCGCTGTTGGAGCCGATTTGTCCTGCCGCCGCTTCGCGGCTTTGGTCGTTGATGGCATTGGCAACGTCTGCCGGTTCCAAATCATAAGCCGCGAGTTTTGCGGGGTCTAACCAAATTCTCATCGAATAGGTTTTTCCGCCGTAAACATTGGCATCGCCTACACCGTAAATTCTTTTAATTCCGGGAATCACATTGATATTCAAATAGTTTTGAAGGTATGTGTCTGAAATATTTTTATTGGTGCTGTAAAAAGAAAGGAACATCAGCGAACTCGCGCTTTGTTTTCTGACCGTAACTCCGGAGCGCACCACATCGCTCGGAAGCACGGGATTGGCGCGGGCTACGGCATTTTGAACGTTCACGGCGGCGATGTCTGCGTTCACATCTTGTCTGAAAAACACTTGAACGTTTGCAGAGCCGTCGTTTCCGGCGGAGGAAGTGATGTACGTCATTCCTTCCACACCGTTGAGTTGTTCTTCCAAAGGAACAACCACAGATTTCATCACGGTTTCGGCGTTTGCGCCGGTATAATTTGCGGAAACGCTCACCGTTGGCGGCGCGATGTCCGGATATTGGGTTACGGGAATTGCGATTAATCCTAAAATTCCCAGAATCACGAGGATAATGGAAATCACGGAAGCAAAAACCGGTCGGTCTATTAATCGTCTTATCATGATAATTATCTTTCTTTAAATACTGCTTTTAGAGGTTTTGCAATCGAATCGAATTTTACGGGTTGCGGAACTATTTTTGCACCGCTTTTCAATCCGCCGATTCCGCTCGCCACAATTTGATCTCCTTTTTTCAAACCGTCTGTGATGAGCGCGAGATTATCTATTCTGTCTTCCACAACCACAGGCGAAGAAACCACAGAATCCGCCGCCACTTTGTAAACATAAACTGTTCCTTGCTGTTCGTAGGTTGCGGCTTCGGGAACCACAAGGGCATTATCGTAACGTTTCGGAATCCTGATAACACCGCTGTTTCCGTTGCTCAACAATTTCTGCGGATTTGAAAACCCTACTCGGAATTGCATCGTTCCGGTGGTTGCGTCAATTTGTCCGCTCACGGTTTCTATTTTTCCTTTTTCGGGATAAAGGCTTCCGTTCGCAAGTTGAAGTTCCACCTGCGGTAAATTTTTAATTTTTTCGGGAACAGTGGCACCCGCCGAGTTTTCAAGAAAATCGAAATATTCTTTTTCATTCATGGAAAAATAAGCGTAAACCGACCTTGTATCGGAAATTGTAGTTAATGGAGTGGGGTCTGACGGTCCTACCAAACTGCCGACTTTCAATGGAAGTTTTCCCACAGTTCCGGAAATCGGCGCACGAATTACGGAATAACCAATGTTCGCTTGAACGCCTTTAAAATCTGCATTGGCTTGCAAAATTCCGGCTTCCGCCTGATGAAGTTGAGCCTGAGCCCGCACCAAATCTGCTTGCGCCGTTTGCAACTGAATATCGCTGATGATGTTTTTGGCAACCAAAGGTTTTAATCGGTTCACTTCCACTTGCGCCGCGTTCACGGCTGCTTGAGCCGCCGCGTAATTGGCTTTTGCCGCAGAAATTCCGGATTTTGCAGCATCGGCGGTTTCGTTTAAAATATTGGTTTCCAAACGAAAAAGCGGCTGACCTTGAGAAACGTATTGTCCTTCGTCCACCAAAACTTGGGTGATATAACCTTGAATTTTCGCGCGCACATCATTGTTCACAATGCCTTGAATAGACGCGGGATAAGTTTGATAACCCATCAAATTTCGAGTTTCTGCAGAAACTACGGGATACGGTTTCGGAGCGTCTGTTTTTTGGTCTCCTTTTTTGCAGGAAACAAGCGCGAGAACAGATAAAATCAGAAGTGTATTCTTCATATTTTTTTTGTATTTATATTTTTTTTGTTTAAAAGCCCCCTGTCCCCCGAAGGGGGCAAAAGTGGCTATGGTTTACTTTTTTTGTTTTATCGTTTGTCTTTAGTCTATAGTCTTTTGTCTTTACTCTCGAAGTCTATGTTTTTAAAAAGTTTTACAAAAATAAAGTTTAGTTTCCAAACAAGCAGAACAAAACCGATTAAAATTTCAAAATATAAATTAGCGAAACTGCAAAAGCGATGAAACCGCCGGTCAAAACTTCTTTCAAACTATGCCTTTTTAGGATGATTCTTGTGATTCCGACCACGATGGCAATTATAAACCAAACGATTCCAAAAACCGGATTCAGTTCAAATAAAAATGCGGAAGCCAAAACGTTGAACGCTGTGTGCATCGAACTTTTTATAAAATAATTGCTGATTTGCAACAAAACTAAAAGCATCAAAATAAATAAAATCCGCACATCAAAATTTTCATTAAAAATCCAATCGTAAAGCATAAAAACGGCGATAATTCCGGCGATGACGAAATACAAACTTTTGCGCTGATTTCTGTTGGAAACGTCTTTATCGGTATATTTTCCGGTTTTTACTTTTAGAAAAATCCAGACGATGATCGGAATGATGATGATTAAAAATATCGGCAAAAAAATCCAAAAGGCTTCTTTAAAAGTGTGATGCAGCGAACTTTGGTATGCGAAATACACCACAAATGCTGTCAGCGGATTGAAAACATCCGAAATAATTTTTGAAATTTTCAAAACGAAAGGTTGCATCATCGGTTTTAATTCGGACAAAAATAGAAAATTTAGGAATAAAACCTTTTAGCATTTTCTGCAATTATTTTAAAATTAAGGATAAGTAAAATCCTCATTTTTTATTTTTATATCTCAAATTTCATATCTATTCTTTTATAAATTTTATGGTTTGGTGATCAATTTTTAAAACATAAATACCTTTTTGCAGGGAGGAAACATTTACAGAATTTCCGCTAAAAGTTTTTACCAATTTTCCTGAAACATCATAAATTCGTGCGTTGTCACGCTGAGCGAAGTCGAAGCGTTGAATTGTAAGAATGTCTTTTACCGGATTCGGATAAACGGAAATTTTATCTTTTGAAGTTTCCTGTACAACCATTGTAGGAAGACAATCGGAAGTAACTTCAGGATCATCGCCGATATTGTTTGTGGTTACATAGTTTTGTACACTTGCCAATTCGTTGGTATCGCAGCAAATAGACGTAAGATTTGGGTTGCCTGTAAAAATATAATTTTCATTAATTCCATTTTTCATATTTAGAGAAATAAGAGCATTATTCTGGCATCTTAAATTTATTAAATTAATATTTTGAGAGGCGTCTAAATTGGTAAGCAGATTATCAAAACAGAACAAATGCCATAAATTAATATTGGTAGAAACGTTCAAACTTGCGAGCTGATTAAAAGAGCAGTTCAAATCTTCCAAACTTATGGCGTTGGAGAGATTCAATGTTGTAAGTTGATTGTTATTGCACCACAAATTTTGTAAATTAATATCGTTTGAAACATTCAGCGTTACGAGATTATTGTGATCACAAGATAAAGTTTGAAGATTGGCATGATTTGAAATATTCAAAGTCGTGAGATTATTATAACCGCAATATAATTCTTGTAAAGCCGTAAAATATTCAATTCCCTGCAAAGAAGCGATGCCTTTGTTGCCAATATCCAAATAAGTTACCACTTCCGCTTCGCATTCGGAAATATTGGAATCATTATTTGTATCAATGCCGGCGGAAATCAGAGCCGCTTTAAAATTAGCATCGGGAATATTGATGTTTTCGCAGGAACTTGTACAGCCGGAAGTAACCACAGGATTGTTGCCGATATTATTTATGTTCACATAATCCTGTATTTCTTGCAGTTGGCTCGCATCGCAACAAATGGAAATAAGGTTCGGATTGTTGGTAAAATTATAATAAGATTCATCACTTCCGTTTTCGATATTTAAGGACGCGAGATGATTATAATCACACAACAAACCTTGTAAATTTTCACAATCCGAAACATTCAACGTTGTGAACTGATTTTCAAAGCAATATAAAGTTTCCAAATTGATGTTGTTTGAAACGTTCAACGTTGTAAGATTATTATGATTACAAATTAAAGTTTTCAAATTCGTATTATTGGAAACATCCAAAGTTGCGAGCTGATTATCATAACAGTTAAGTTCTTGTAAATCAACATTGTTCGAAACATTTAACGCTGAAAGTTGGTTGGCATAACAATACAAAGTTTGCAAATTCGCATTGCCGGAAACATTCAATGTCGAAAGCAGATTTCCATAACATTCCAAGTGTTGTAAATTAACATTAGTGGAAACATTTAACGTCGAAAGTTTATTGTAATAACAATACAAAGTTTGCAAATTCACATTGCCGGAAATATTCAAACTCGTAAGTTGAGTATTATTATGGCAATCTAAAATTTGCAAATCGGTATTATTGGAAACATTCAAAATCGTCAGTTGATTAAAACTGCAATACAATTCCTGCAAAGCCGTAAAATATTCAATTCCTTGCAAAGAAGAAATGTTTTTTTCGTTCACATTTAAAGTGATGACTTCTGCTGCTTCTGCTTGTGAAATTTCATTATCGCCGTTGGTATCAATGCCTGCAGAAATTAAAGCGGCTTTAAAATTCGGGTCCAAACCGTTAATGACTTGTGCACTCACGGCTACGCTTGTTCCGGAAAACAAACAAGCGATTGTCAGTTTTTTGATTGCACTTATTACCTTTTTTTGTATAAATGCATGGATGCGGAAAGAGTTCATATAACATTTTGCTTTTAGGTTTATTGCGTAAATCGGATATTAATCCTAAATAATCTTCTACAAAAATAAGGTATTAGTTTGGAACTCATCGCACAAAAAGTATAAAATATTAATAATACAAACTATACTTCTTACATTTTACAAAACAGCGAAAATAAATCTGTCATTTCCGGAAAGGTCTTTCAGCAGATGTTTTTCTTTAAAGTTTTTAAAAAGTTCCAATGTTTTTTGTCCTGCTTTTTGATTGATTTCCAAAAAAATCATTCCGTTTTTATTCAGAAAATTTTCGGCATCTTTTGCAATTTTCCGGTAAAAAATCAAAGGGTCGGAAGTTGGGGAAAAAAGAGCGATGTTCGGCTCGAAATCCTTTACGGAATCGGAAATTTCAGAAGTTTCATCAATTCCGATGTAAGGCGGATTTGAAATAATGACATCATATTTTTCATTCAATTCCGAATTTAAAAAATCCTGACAAAAGAAATTGATTTCCACATTATGAAGTTCCGCATTTTTTCGGGCGATTTTGAGGGCATTTTCGGAAATATCCATCGCCGAAACTTCAAAATCGGGAAAATATTTTTTCAAAACAATCGCAATAATTCCGCTTCCGGTTCCGATATCGAGAATAGTTGGCTTTTGGCTTTTGGCTTCTTGCTTTTTGCCTGTCACGCTGATTCTTCGACTTCGCTCAGAATGACAAGTCGAAATGTTGGCTTCTTGCTTTAAACTTTTGTCACCCTGAGCGAAGTCGAAGCGTTGAATTTTTGAATCTCGAACCTCGCAACTCAAACCTCGTAACTCGTAACTCGAATCTCGTAACTCGTTTATTGCAAACTCCACGAGTTCTTCGGTTTCGGGGCGCGGAATCAGGACGTTTTCATCCACAAAAAATCTCATCCCGTAAAATTCGGTTTCGCCGAGAATTTGTTGGTAAGGTTTTCCGATTTTCAGTTCGGAGATGAGGTTTGAAATTTGCGTTTTTTCGTTAATTGATAGTTGATAATGGATATTTGATAATGGATTAATTCCAAGAATTTTTTTGATAAAAACGGAGTAAATAAAAGAAAGTTCCGATTCGGAATACCGCTTGGAAAGTTCTTTTTTAAAAAGGTTTTTAAACTCGAAAATCGTCATCAAAAAAATAAAGAATCTATAAATTTAATAAACTTTTAAATTTTATCATTTTTTAAAATTAATATTCGGCTCGAAAAACTATATTTTTGGACTGAAATCATTACTTTTGTGAGCCGAAAAAAAGGTGAGACAAAATCTAAAATCTCGTACCTCAAATTTCAAATCTAAATCAAAATGCGTAAAAATTTCATCTATATTCTCATCCTGTTTTTCATTTTGGAAATTTATGTTTATCAGGCTTTTAAAACATTAGTTTCCAATTCTTTAGCGAGAATTATTTATATTTCGGTTACGCTTGCTGTTTACGGATTTTTATTTTATTCCGTCCTGAATTTTCAAACCTCGAACAGAGATCATCACAGGGTTCAAATCATTGCAACGTTTTTGCTCGCATTTTTAATCGCCAAAGTTTTTATTGCGGTTTTTCTTTTGATAGACGATATTTTCAGATTGTTGCAATACGGATTTTCCCGATTTTCAAATTCATCAAAAACATATTATCCGGAACGAAGAAAATTTCTTTCCGTAGTAGGATTTGCACTCGCCGGAATTTTTTCCACATTAGTGATAGACGGTGTTGTTTTCGGAAAATACAGACACCGCGTCAGAAAAGTGAAACTGAAAATCGCCGGACTACCGAAAAGTTTCAAAGGTTACAAAATTCTGCAGATATCGGATTTGCACAGCGGAAGTTTTTTTCATCCCGAAAAATTGGAAAAAGCCGTGAAACTCATTAACGATCAAAATGCTGATTTAGTTTTGTTTACGGGAGATATGGTCAATGGGGTTGCCGAAGAATTTTTGCCTTTTGTTCCGCTTTTTTCGACTATAAAATCCAAAGACGGAAAATTTTCGGTGTTGGGAAACCACGACTACGCTCATTATACAAACTATTCTGATGAAGAAAAACACAAAAGTCTTTTAAGATTAATAGATTTTGAAACGCAAGCCGGTTTTGAAATGCTTCGCAACGAAAACAGAGCCATCGAAAAAAACGGCGAAAAAATCTACATTCTCGGCGTTGAAAATTGGGGAGAGCCGCCTTTTCCGCAGTACGGAGATTTGGATAAAGCGTTGGAAGGCGTTCCTGAAAATTCGGTAAAAATATTGATGAGCCACGACCCGACTCATTTCGACAAAATTGTGAAGCATCATCCTAAAAATGTGCAACTTACGCTTTCCGGACACACGCACGGAATGCAATTCGGAATCGATTTGAAAAACGTGAAATGGAGCCCCATTCAATACCGCTATCCGAAATGGGCGGATTTGTATGAAAGTATGGGAAAATATTTGTACGTCAATCGCGGATTCGGCGTTATCGGATATCCGGGAAGAGTTGGTATTTTGCCGGAAATTACGGTGTTTGAACTGGATTGACTTGATTTCTCAATTTCCATCACGGAAAACTGATTTGCTGAATTTTTCCGGTTTGGATTTCTTGGTCGAGCAGCGGCGTAGATTCCACCACGACGTTGTGCGGAGAAACGCCCCAAGCCTTGAAATCATCGCTGCCGATGTATTTCACGAAATTGTAAATATTCAAAATAATTTTTTCTTTTACGGTGAGGAGTTTATCGTTGATGTAAGTATTGTCAATAATCACATATTTCAAATCCGGCGGAATGTCGTGCGAGCGGAGCGAAGGATAACTGCTGCGTTGCGGAATCATTTCCTGCTCCATCATACTTTTCAAAACTTGGTCGAAATAATCATTAATTCTTCGATCTACTTTAAAACCGAGAAGGAAATTGATTCTGAAAATGGTTCCGGGCATAATTTCTTCGATATAATATTTAAAAGTATATGGATCTTCCTGATTTTGAATGGTTAATATAAAATAATGATCGGCGCGTTTCGGCTGTTTCCGGATGATGGAATAGATGATTTTGGATTCTATTTCATCCGATTTTTTTGCACGGCTCAGAAAAGCGAGATTGGTAGCGTATTTCGGAATGGTTTCATCCAATTTCATATCTTTAATGATCGGAATATAATCTTCCAATTTCACAAATTTCATAAACTTGGTTTTGATTTGCCTTCCATTAAACCACGCATACATACAAACGGCGATGAAACCTCCGACCACCACCGTAATCCAGCCGCCGTCTATAAATTTCATGATATTCGCACTGAAAAATCCGCCTTCAATCGTCAAATAAAGTGCTGCAAAAACAAAAATGACGAGTTTGTTTCGTCGGCGTTTTAAGAGCCAGAAAATCAATAAGATAGTGGTCATTAACATCGTTAATGTAATCGAAAGTCCGTACGCGGCTTCCATTCCGTCTGATTTTCCAAAATAAAAAACCACGATGATGCAAAAAATCAAAAGTCCCCAATTGATTTTCGGGATATACATTTGCCCTTTAATTCCCGATGGATAAATGATTTGCTGATTCGGCCACATATTCAGCGACATGGCTTCGGAGAAAATCGTAAACGAACCGGAAATCAAAGATTGGCTGGCGATGATGGCGGCGGCGGTTGCCAAAATTACGCCCGGAATCAGCAACCAATCCGGCATTATTGCAAAAAACGGATTGAATACTTTTTCATTCGGATTTGCCAATAACCACGCGCCTTGCCCAAGATAATTTAAAACCAACATCACTTTTGCGAAAGTCCAACTGACGCGAATATTTTTTGCACCGCAATGTCCCAAATCGGAATAAAGTGCTTCGGCTCCTGTGGTACAAAGGAAAACCGCGCCGAGAATAATGATGATGCTCGGCGAATTTGCAATTAATTTTATGGCATAATACGGATTGAAGGCTCTCAACACTTCGTAGTTTTCGTTCAGATGTGAAAACCCGAGAGTTCCCAATACCACGAGCCAAACCGTCATTACCGGACCGAAATATTTGCCGATAAAATGCGTTCCGAATTGTTGAATTACAAAAATGGCGATTAGAATCCCGATGGTTATCGGAACAATCACGGTTTCCATTCGCGGATTGTAAATGATGAGACCTTCCACAGCGGAAATTACGGTGAGCGATGGTGTGATGACGCCGTCTGCCACCAATGCTGCGGCTCCCGTAATCGCGATGATGTACAGCCAACGTTTTTTAATATTTTTTACCAATGAAAACAATGCCAAAATTCCGCCTTCACCTTTATTGTCCGCCCTAAGAGCGATGATGACGTATTTTAAAGTGGTTTGCAAAGTGAGTGTCCAAATGATGCAAGAAAGTGCGCCTTCGATGTATTCGTTGATGGGCATTATTGCGTCTGATTCTCTTGCGTTTACGATGGCTTTCATCACATAAAGCGGCGAGGTTCCGATGTCTCCGAAAGCCACGCCCAATGAAACGATAACGCCGATGAATGAAAGTTTTTTGATGTCAAAACCGTGTCTGCTTTTTTCGATTTCTGCCATAATCCGCTAATTCCGATTTAATTTGAGAGAACAAATTTACTAATAAGTTATGAAGTGATAAAGTTGAAAATCTTCAAATCTTCTTATTTTTGTGTTTCGTATCGTGTCTCGCATATTCAAATCTAAACAATGATTTTAACAAAATATTTCAAAGAATTTTTCAGAAGCAGCAAATCTTCCGGAATTGTTTTGATATTTTGTGTTGCGATTTCTTTAATGATTGCCAATTCCTCTTTTGCGAAAAATTTTCAAAATCTTTTAGATAAAGAAATCGGAATCGGTTTTTTTTCGCTGAAATATTCCGTAAGTATTTGGATTAATGATGGTTTGATGGCAATTTTCTTTTTGCTCGCAGGTTTGGAAATAAAACGCGAATTAGCCGGAGGAGAACTTTCAAATTTTAAAAAGGCATCTTTACCGATTTTTGCGGCAATCGGTGGAATGCTCGTCCCTGCTTTGATTTTTTTGATTTTTAATTTCAAAACGCCGTATTCAAAAGGTTGGGGAATTCCGATGGCTACGGACATTGCGTTTTCTTTGGCGATACTTTCCACGCTCGGAAAAAGAGTTCCCGCTTCGCTGAAAATATTTCTTGCGGCACTCGCAATCGTCGATGATTTGGGAGCAATTATCGTCATCGCCGTTTTCTATTCCGGCGAAATCCGGTGGAACGATTTGGGATTTTCAGTTTTGATTTTTTTGATTTTAATTTTATTTAATTATTTGAAAATCAAAAAGTTAATTTTTTACATCGTTCCGGGAATTTTGCTTTGGTATTTCGTTCATCATTCCGGAGTTCACGCCGCAATTTCCGGTGTTTTGCTCGCATTTACAATTCCAAGCGAAGGTTTTAAAACCAAAATTTCGCCTTTAAAAAAATTGGAACATCGCTTGCATTTTCCGGTGAATTTTTTCATAATGCCGCTTTTTGCGCTTGCCAATACGAACATTACATTTACGGCAAAAATATCGGAATCTCTGTTTTCGAGCGTCGGTTTGGGAATTATTTTTGGATTGTTTGCAGGCAAAATATTGGGAATCAATCTGTTTTCGTGGCTTGCCGTAAAACTGAAACTCAGCAAAATTCCAAGTAATATCGGCAGAACGCAAATGCTCGGCGTTGGTTTTCTGGCGGGAATCGGATTTACGATGTCGATTTTTATGGCGATGCTTTCGTTTAAAAATTCTCCCGAAATTTTGGAAGAAGCAAAGTTTGCGGTTTTGACGGCTTCCGTTTTGTCGGGGATTTTTGGGTATTTTGTGCTGAGAAATGGATGGGGTTGTAAGGTGATAAAGTTATGAAGCAATACGGAAAATGATTTTTCATTTCCTTTTATTTAAAAATATCGCTTGTAAGAATTGCGGGAGGGAGCCGTGAAATATTACGGTCCTTTACGTAAAATACAAAAAAATGGAGATTGCTAAATTATGTATGTTTTTTAATAAATTTAGTGTTGACTTTCAACAATTTACAGCCATAATTTAGCAATCCCTAAAAATGAATCTATGAATTATTCCGGAAATTTTTCAAAGGTTGTTTCCCATCATTCCTCCAGTCTATTTCTTAATGATTTTCACAGAACTTGTTTCGGTTTCGGAACTGATTTTCAGAATGTAATTTCCTCTTTCAATTTTGCTTAAATCTAAATTTTGGGAAGTTCCGTTCAGTTTGAAAGTTCGGATTAATTGTCCTGTTGCGTTGTAAAGTTCCGCAGTTTTCAGATTCAAATTTTTACTGTTTTGAATGGTAACTATTCCTGAAGTCGGATTCGGGAATACTTGGAAACTGCTATTTTTCTGAATATCTTCTACGGCAAGCAAAGCACAATTATAAACATAAATTTCATCAACGTACCAGCCTTCAATTCCGTTGCATCCGTCGGTTCCAAATTCAAATCGGAATTTGATGTTCGATCCGGGAGTTACGCCGATTGCAGATAAATTGATAACGCTTTGTCCCCAACTTCCGCTAAGTGAACCGCCGTCTGTTCCCGAAAATGCTCTTTGTCCTGCCATTGGATTATCGTTGCCGAGTGCAGGAAATGTCAAGATAGTATTATAATCATTTTCTGTGAATGCCGTGAACGGGACTAAAGTCCAAGCACCGCCGTTCAAACTGTATTTTATGTTTCCGCCATCCCAAGTGCGTTCTGTAGCCACATAATGATTGAACGCCATTTCATAATTTCCGCTTGCAAATGCAGGGATTGTGATGAGTGGGCTTTCCAAACGCAAAATTCCGTTTTGTAAACTTGTAATGCAATCTCCGTTAATCGGATCCGGTGCGAAAATAGCATTTCCCTGTCGTCCTTTTGGTAGGTTTCCTTTCACTTCCCAATTTCTTTCTTCCCAAGATGAAGGATTGGTCGGAACGTTTGAAACCACCCAATTTCCGAGTCCGTTTTCCCAAGTTTCTACAAATACGGGACTTACGGTTGCGGCTTCGCATAATGGCGGTGTTGGTTCCAAAAGCGGTGTAAAATTACATTGTGTAGGCTCTGTTCTCAATTCAACGGCTAAAAGTCCGTTTTGAAGATTGGTTAAATCTGCGGATGTTAAAATTTGCCCGCTCAAACCGAAAGGCGTTGCTGTGGTAGATAATCCTTCGAGATTTACGCCGATTAAATCATTACACGCCGCTTCCAAAGCATCGGCAAAACTTGAAAAATCGCTGGTTGCAGTCAGATAAACCGAAGTGGCTCTCCACCACAAATGTGCGGCTTTCACAAATCCCATTCCTGTCATCGTGTAGCCGTTGTAAGTTCCGCCATCCACGAGCAAAGCATACAAATGATTGGGAATTCCGGAATTGAAATGAACGCCGCCGCCGTCTCCGGTTCCGCAATAATAACCTAAACCTACTCTTCCCGGATCTCCCTCGCACGGCGGATTCCACATATCGCGAATTGCCCCTCCGAAAGCGGTCGCGTCTTCACTTTGTTTCCAACGAGTTCCTTCACAATCGGTGGTTGTTCGGATGGCAAGATTTTCACCTTCGTCTTGATAATTGTTTATTAAATCAATCGTTTCGCCCCAAACATCGGAATAAGATTCGTTCAAAGCACCGGGTTGAAAGGCATAAATTAAATTGGAAGTATATTCGGTGTAGGCGTGTCCCCATTCGTGGGCAACTACGTCGTCCGCAGCAACACCGGTACAGTAATTTGTGGTGCTTCCGTTCCAATTTGCATTCGGACAATTGATATTCGGCTCGTTGTTAATGGTCGTCATTCGGTGGTCGGCGTTGTCGTAGGAGGTGTAATTAAACGCATTTTTAAAGAAATTATAAACTTGTTCGGCTACGACTACTTCATTTTGCTGCCAAATATCTAAACTTCCGGGAAAAGCATCGCCTTCTTGCCAAACCAAATTGGAGGGCGATGTATTCACTTCATAAAGTCTTCGGTCAATCGGATGAATTCCGGTAAATTGTTCCACCAATTCACCGGTATGTGCGTTGATAAACAAAAATTCGCGAACATCATTTTGGTTCGTAATTTCAATGTGATAAGCGAGATAAGGCATTGCAATGTCGCCTTGAGCCAAACCTTTTGGGAAAATTAAAAGATTATTCTTCTTGATTTCCAACGGTATTCCGGAATGGTTCAAACCTTGTTGCGCAATCAAACTTTGAGCGATAGCTGCCGCTTGCGTTTGTGAAATTTCGGGAACGGAACTCGTTTTTATGTTTGAAATCACGTTTCCGTTTACGGAAGTGAGTTGCTCTTGAGCATTAAAATGAAATTTTAAAACGCCGTCGAAAACGGGAATTCCATTATAATATTGCATATAAATTTCGTTTTTAAAACCGTAGTTATCGGTTCGTTCTTCCATAAAAACCACGTCTGATGCAGATTTTAAATTAAATGCTTTAAAATTCGCGGATAGAAATTCATCGGCTTTTGCTTTTGCATTTGCAGAATTTAGGTTCAGCGCGTTTGGGTTTTCAAATCGGATAAAGTTCGGATTTTGCGTGCTTTTGCTAATGGTAACACGCGCTCCGGTTTCGGATTTCAGTTTGGCAAGTTCGGGAGATTCCTGAGCAAATCCGCAAAAATAAGCGGATGCCAACAATAGTGTAAATATTTTTTTCATATTAAAATAAAATTATAATTCACAAATATAGTTTTTTTCTTGTGTTGGAAGTTAAAACATTTTTCATTCCAATTTCCTGTTTTCAATTTTTGAATTTTCTTGGATTTTAACAGATTGGCTCGGATTACCGAAATAAACGAATTCTGCTGTATTTCGGAGGTTTCCTTTCAGCGAATTTTTTACGTTCACTTCTGCATAATTTCCGTTTTTGGAATCGATATTCAGATAGTCAATTTTCCAATATGGCGCAATCAAACTTGCGGTGTCAGAGATTTTTATCGAAGCATTTTTTGTGAATCCCGAAAAATTGGCGCGGCTTTTGTCCCGCATTTCCACTTTTGCCGTTTCTGTGTTTACAGCACCGATGAATACGGCATTATTTTCTATATTCAAATTGAAATCATCGGTTTTTATTTCGCCGGAAATATTCATTTCTGCGGATTTTGAAATGCTGATTTTTTCGGGATTCATCGGCGAATAAATATTGATATTGTAAAAATCCACCTCTTTTGTTTCCCTTTTTTCTTGGATGGAAAGTGTTTTGTTTTTTACGCTAATGTTCAGATTATCAATAATATTCGGATAAGTTTCGATTTCAATAAAATGCTTTGCGTTTTTGATGTAAAACACCCGAAAATTTCCGCCGATGTCTAAATTTACAAATTCCTCAACGCCTACATTTTTCCGTTCGATATTGCCTTTCGGAGAGATTTTTCCGCAGGAAAACATTAAAAAAGTAAATATTAATAAATAACAATATTGCTTTATCATAACCAATCAATTATTGTGAAATAAACGTTTATAGTGAAATATAATACCCACAAAATAATTTAAAAATTAATGTGGATTCTATAATTTTTATTTTTTTTCTCCGAGCGTCTATTCAAAACTCACCTCTCGAAAATCTCCGTTATTTTTGATTTTCATTTCGTGGAAGCCGGCGGGAAGTTGGTTTTCGTAGATTTCAGGCCACTCGATAATGCAGAGAAAAGAATGGTTTAAATATTCTTCGATGCCGATGTCTAAAACTTCTTCCGCATTTTTCAATCGGTAAAAATCAAAGTGAAAAATTTTTCCTTTCGGTGAATCATATTCATTTACAAGGGTATAGGTGGGCGAAGAAACTTCGTCTGCGCTTCCGAGGTTTTTAATCAAAAATTTCGTAAACGTGGTTTTTCCGGCTCCGAGATTTCCCTTCAACAAAAGAATATTATGCCGTAGTTTCGGTAAAATTTCATCGACAACCTCCTGCCATTGTTCAATATTGTGGAGTTTTTTGTTCAAAGTTCGAGTTTCGAGTTACATATTTTCAATTACAATCTTATTTTTCCGTTCTAATCTCAATATCCAAACCTTCTGCTCTCGCCTGTTTTACGGCAATCTGAATTTCTTCGGGCAACATACTCAACGGATAAATCATTCCATCAACCATTACCATATTATTAAACGGATTCATATCCGTCATTCTTTGTGTAGAAAATTCGCTGCCAAAACGTTTTATATTCAATAAATCTCGAATTTGCGCTGATTTTGCAGAAACTGTACTTTGTTTTGTTCCGAAATATTTGTTTAAATCCACCACCGAAATATAAGGTTGAAAAGATTTGTCAAATAAAAAGTTGGCGGTTCCCAATGCGTGAATAATTGCCGCCGCCCAAATTTCCGGTTGCCCGCTCGCCAAAGGTTTGTTGCGTTTCCGCATCAATTTTTGCGTTAATTGTTCTGCAAGTTCAAAATATTCATCGTCTAATTTTTTTGCACAAAAATCTCTAACGAGTTTAAGTATTTTTTGCCCTTTCTCTTCCGCCTGATGTTTATCCATATTTTTGTTTATCTTGGTTGTCGGTCCGGTATCTTTTGAGATGAGATCGAACTTTTTTGTATTAATTCCGCATATCAGTCTAAAAAACTTTGTCAAATCTAATTCAGGAGATTCGTATCAAACTTTGATAAAGGTATTTTCTATTCTCACATTTCCATAATTTCCAATTTCTGTTTGCAGCGCAAAATTCCTTCTTTTGCTTTGTCTATCAGGGAATTATCGTATAAGGAAACAGCATATTCCTTATATTTTTCGATGGCTTTTGGGTATTGTTTGGTGTCTTCGTAGAAATATCCCCATTCTCGAGCTAAATTACTCCTATTCACATTTTCCACGGATTCGGCTTTTGTTAAAAGGTTTTCCAGTTCTGCATATCGTTTTTCTTCGGAAAGCAAATACGCATAATTGATGTAGGTTGCACCATATTCCGGCGTCAGTTCCAAAGCCTGTTTATAATGATTTTCCGCAGTTTTCACGTTGTTTTCTTTGGTTTTGCAAATCCAACCAAGGTGATTGTGCGCTTTTCCGTATCTCGGATTTTCCTCCAAAATACTGTTGAGTACGGCTTTTGCTTCTTCTATCAAATCTTGGGAAATGAGCCCGTCTGCTCTGTCAAATTCTGAATCCAAATATTGTTCATCCATAATTCTTGTAATCGATAATTGATCATTAAAATATATAGAATTATCTCATCATCTAATTTTTCAAATTAATTCACCAATTTTTTTTCTTTTCCGTCATTCCGTCCACCGAAATTTTTCCGGCGCCGCTAATCATCAATAAAATGTAACTCGCCAAATAAAATGCGGCAGGCTCCATTTCTTTAAATTCTTCGTTCCAATGAAAACCGACAGCCACCAACATTGCTATTATTAACGGAATTAAAGCAATGCGTGTAAAAAGTCCTAAAATCAGAAGAAATGAGCAGACTACCTCTGCAAAAACCACTAATCCGTAACTGATTTCCGAACTCAGTCCGAGGAAGTTCATAAACTGAATTTTTTCACCGGAAAAAAGATTCATCATTTTCGGAATGCCGTGTGTGAGCATTGTACAGCCTACAAAAGCTCGAAAAATGAACAACCCGAAATTCAGCAGTTTCGGATTATAAGCGGTAGAATTTATATTTGCCATCTCATATATTTTGTTCAAAAGTAATAAAAAAATGTAACAAATACCATCTTATTTTTTCTGTGAAAACGGATTTATAGCATTTATCTCCGGATTATTTGCTATATAATATTGTTACATCAAAACTTAAACGTATTTGCGGGCAGCGTTTTATTGGTTTCGATTTTATAGAGCAAAATTACATAATCGCTGTCTTTTGTTGCGCTCGAACTTTCGATGCGGAAAGGAAATTGCAGATTCCCGATTTTTCGATAATCCGAATAAATTAATGTTTCATCTTTTTTTTCTTCTTTCAGCAGCATAAAATCGGAAACGCTGAAATAATAATATGTTTTCTCCGAATTTTTTGAGAGTTCTATTTTGTGGCAATTTGTGCTTCCGGCTTTTTCTTTTCCGAGATATTTCGCCGTAAAACCTTTGTTTTCCCAATCCATAAAATCGCTGTCGAAACCTTCGGGAACATAGTCCGGGTTTTCTTGAATTTTATTGGCGGCATAATTCATGGCGTAGCCTTTTTTTCCGTCAAAACCTTCGATGGTGTTTTCTTTTTTATCAATAACAATAGTGGTTTTCGTGAGATTCGGGCGTTGTTGATAAATTGTAATCGGAAATTTATCGTTGATTCCGAGCGTTACATTTCCCGATAAAACTACGGAATTGAGGCGTTTCCAATTCGCAAGTCCGCCCGAAAGTTCAATGTTTTTATCAATGATTTCTTTGGCGGTTTGTGCAAAGCCCCCTGTTCCCCAAAGAGGGAAAATGATTAGAGTTAATATTAGACATCTTTCCATAATAACCAACTGATATTAAATAAAATGTATATATTTGTGGGATGGATGTATTCTCAGTGTATAAAACAAAAAAACCGGAGGTCTTTCTGCGATTAACGGG
>JAITMJ010000061.1 GCA_031277475.1 Flavobacteriaceae bacterium | reverse complement strand
GAAGTTTACGATTTCAACTTCCTTTCCTGTTCTGCCAACCAATGTGACTCTGTTTCTTAAAGACATAATAATAAAAATTTAAAGTTAAACATTCAGACTTCGGACTTGGTGATTTTTATTTTTCCGAAATCTCTGCTGCAAAGATTGGAAGAAAGCAAAAAATTATTCGGTAGAAAAATATTTATTATCGTTTACATTCGTTTGAAAACGGGTATAATATTGATAATGTTTTATTTACATAATTTAAAATTTTAAATATTTCGCATTTTTTTGTGCGAAATGTGTATATTTGTGGGTTATCGGTAAGCGGCGGACAGCGGCGAGGCTGAAAAAAACCGTAAATCCGAACAGTTGCGACAAGAAAGCAAGAAAAGAATGAAAAGTTTATTTAATCTGACCAAAGAACAAATTTCAATTCTTAAAAGTGTTGGAATTATAATGATTGTGCTGCATAATTTTTTGCATTGGCGCACAGATGTCGGTGAAAACGAAATGAGTTATTCGCCGGAGCATCTCATCAATTTAATGAAATCTATTTCCAACGATCCCTTTTCAATATTTATAGGATTATTTTCATATTTCGGGCATTTTGGCGTTCAGATATTTATTTTCGTCAGCGCATACGGATTAACCAAAAAATATCTTAACCAAAACCGAGACATTAATTATAAAGAATACATCGGCTACAGATTAATAAAAATTTATTCGTTGGCAGGGTTCGGACTATTGGTAACCGTTGCCTATCAAATGCTTTATTTTGGTCCGAGTTTTTCGTTTGTATTAAGTGCCGTGAAATCGCTGACGATGACCAATAATTTTCGATACGCCAGCATTTACGCATACGTTGGTCCTTGGTGGTTTTTTAGTTTAATCCTCCAGTTGTATTTTGTGTTCCCTTTTCTGTACAGATACTTGCAGAAAAAACGAGAAATGGGATTTTATTTGCTGTTGGCAATATCGTATCTGTCAATTTATGTAATATTCCCCTTTACGGAAAAATTAAAAATACCGCTTTTTGGCAATTTTTTAGGACATTTACCGGAATTTTTACTTGGAATTGCATTGGCGATGTTCCCAAAACTTGCATTGAAAAGCAAACACATTTTAATGGCTTTGGGTATTTTTGTGATTTCCAATCTGTCTGAACACACATTCCCGTTCAGTTTTTTATCGGCTACCGTTTTATTGATAGCCATGGTTCGACCCTTGCTTTTCGCCCGCAAAACAGTTGTGTCGAGAGCGTTAGTATTTATTGGCGGAATCAGTATGTTCATATTTTTAATTAATGGTCAGTTGAGAACTTTTACATTAGAAATCTTTGTTCCAAATCCAATAATCAGTCCCGCGCACACTTATATGTGGGCAATGATTCATTTGGCTGCTGCGATAATTGTTTCGTATGGATTATCAATTGTTTACAACAAAACCATATTGCCTTTGTCTGAAAAATTGTATAAAATGTTGCTGATGAATATGAAGGATAAGCAAAAGACATGAATTCTTTCGATTCGAGTTTCCAAATCTATTTATACCACGAAGAATACTTCACATTAGGTTTGCGATTCTGCCAACTTCGCCTTCCAAAAGTTCTGCGGAAATATCTTTAAGTTTTTTCGCCGGAACCACATCAATATTTTTCAGATTGTTGAGGTGGATTTTGACGTAAATTTCTTTTTTTATATCAATTTTCGGAGGACGCAAGCACAGTAAAATTCAGACCTGCGAAATTACGGATTTTTGGAGGTGGTGAGGTCCGGGTTATTTCGCTTCACTATGAAATAAAATCAATCTCGGTTATTCAAATTGTGATTTTTTATTGATTTTTATATGATTTCCGGAATAGGTTTTTATCTCGAAATTTTTCGTTCGGCGTTTCGTGAGAAACGGTTCTAAAACGTATTGTTTAATTTTCACGGAATCCGCATTTTCAGGAATATAACACGTTATTTTGTCTTGATTTTTGTCTAAAATTACCGGTGTTTTAAAATGTTTTATAAGAACGGTTTCGCTTTTTTTATTTTCAACAATCGTTAAAACGCTTCGGTATAAAACGAAAACAATTAACAGAAAAACCACATTCATAGAATTTTTTAAACCGAATTTAAGAATCGGAAATCGCAGGAAATAAAGGATTACAAAACAGAAAAACATTTCCGAAACAGACATCGGAATCTTGTTGAAAAAAGCAAAATCCCAATCTGCAAACCAATGAATGATTTTCAGCAACAGCCAAATCGTCCAATCGTAAATTAAAACCAAAATCCCGAAAACACCGTTGGACATGAAGAATATCGTCATCACCAAAGAAGAAATAATGATGATTTCCGAAAACGGAATGATGAACAAATTTGCCGGAACCGACATCCATGAAAATTGATGAAAATAAAACAAAACGAGCGGAATTGTGGCGAATTGTGCCGATATTGAAATAGAAATCGTATTAAAAATAATTTTTTGAACCAAATTTTTCGGAAACGGAAAATATTTTAAAATCGGTCGGTTGAACCAAAAAATTCCCAAAACCGCCAGAAAACTCAGTTGAAACCCGACATCAAAAAACTGTTGCGTATCCACAGCCAAAATCATCAAAGCCGCGAGCGAAAGCGAATGAAGCAAATCCGGTTTTCGCTGAAGCAAAACAGAAGCGTAATACACCGAAATCATAATACAGGAGCGGACTACGGAATTTCCGAAACCGATAAAAACGGCAAAACTCCAAATCAAAATCAAACTGAAAATTATTCCGAATTTTCTTAATTTTAATGTAAAAATTTTGTTAAACAAAAACATAATCAGCCAAAAAATAATCACGATGTGTGTTCCGGAAATGGCGAGAAAGTGCATCAATCCGGAGCGGTTGAAATCTCGAACGCTTTCATTGCTCATTTCGGTTCTATCGGCGAGAATGATGCCTTTCAGGAAATTTTTGCTGTCGAAAGACAATTTGGAATCGTCAATTTTTTGCAGAATTTCCAAGCGTTTTTGTTTAATGTTTTCCGAAAAAGAAAGTTGTTTGTTTTCGGCAAATTCAATGTTTTTGGGGAGATAAGTTTGAAAATAAATATTTTTTCGGGCGAGATATTTGGCGTAATTAAATTGAAAATCGTTTTTTGGTTCAAAAGGTTGATTTACAATAAGTTCCGCTCTGTAAAAATGTTTAAAATCCAATTCTTTTATAGATTTCGGAACCGATAAAACCGCCGAAACCGTTTGGTTTTGTTCATTCAAAATTTTGATTTCGTACCGCCGATTTTTCTCGTTGGAATTGAGTTTTTTATCGATTTGAAAAACCAAAGTTTCTTTGTTTTTAAAATACGGAAGTTCGGGTTTTTCGGAATGAAAACGATGCAAAAACATTCCGATAGAAAAGAAAAGCAGGCATAGAAAAACGGCTTTTATTTTTTGAATCCAAAATATTTTAAACCTCACCAAAAAAGAAGATAACAAACTGAAAATCAGCAAATAAATTCCAACATTTTTAGACCACAAAAAATAATCCTGAAAAACGATTCCAAGAATGAAACATACGCAGAAAATCAGCAAAGGCTGTTTATCCAAAATAATCTAATTTAAACAAAGGTAGAATATTTTATGGTTAAAAAATTATGAGAATATGATGTTATTAGGATGAAATCGTGGGTTTCGGGGTATCATTGATACATATACCTTGTAAAAATCTGCAATTCATTTTCTAAATTTATAACTTAAAGTCTTTTATCTTTGCTCTTTATTTTCAAAGTCATAAAAAATGAAAGCATCTTACATCATCAGCGGAACGCGTTCCGGAATCGGAAATTTTGGGGGAAGTTTGGCGGCTGTGCGAACAGACGATTTGATGGCAATTATTATTAAAAATTTAATTCAAAAAAATCCGAATATTCCTTTGGATAAAATTGACGATGTGATTATCGGTTGCGCCAATCAAGCGGGTGAAGACAATCGCAACATCGCAAGAATGGCACTGCTTTTGGCAGAACTTCCCGTTTCTGTTCCGGGAGAAACCGTGAACCGACTTTGTGCTTCGGGAATGAGCGCGATTTCGCAAGCCAACCGAGCGATAAAATCCGATGAAGGCGATATTTTCATTGCCGGCGGCGTGGAAGGAATGTCCAGAGCGCCGTTTGTGATTTCAAAATCCGAAAAAAGTTTTGACACTTCGCAGAAAATGTTCGACAGCAGTTTCGGTTGGCGTTTCATCAATCCGAAAATGGAAAAAATGTATGGAACCGAAGCGATGGGAAAAACCGCCGAAAACCTCGCCGAAATCTATAAAATTTCGAGGGAAGAGCAAGACGAATTTGCATTGCATTCGCAAAAAAAAGCGGCAAAAGCGCAGCAAAACGGAAGATTGGCGGAAGAAATTTCGGATGTTGAAATTCCTCAAAAAAAAGGAAATTCCATTATTTTTAATCAAGACGAATTCGTAAAACCAAACACCGCTTTGGAAATTCTTTCAACGCTGAAACCTGCTTTTGTAAAGGAAAACGGAACCGTAACCGCCGGAAATTCTTCGGGATTGAATGATGGCGCTGCCGCTGTTTTCATCGCTTCAGAAATTGCGGTAAAAGAATTTTCATTAAAACCGATGGCGAAAATCGTGAGTTCGGCGGTAATTGGTGTCGAACCGAGAATTATGGGAATTGGTCCCGTTGCCGCCACAAAATTGGCTTTGAAAAGAGCGGGTTTGTCTTTAAATGATATTGAAATCATCGAACTCAACGAAGCGTTTGCGGCACAAAGTATCGCGTGTTTGAAAGAATTGGGAATTTCAAATTTCGATGAACGCGTCAATCCGAACGGCGGCGCAATCGCACTCGGACATCCGCTCGGAATGAGCGGTGCGAGAATCACCTATTCTGCGGCTTTGGAACTTCAAAAAACCGGAAAAAAATATGCGTTGGCTACGATGTGTATCGGTGTCGGGCAAGGCTACGCCGTGATTTTGGAAAGTGTATAAATTCTAAAATCGCGTCCGGCTTTTTTAAGTGTAGAAATTTAGTGACTTTACTCAAGATCGACCGGAAATTTTGGTCTTGGGCAGCGTGAAATGAGGCTTTTCAGAAGCAACTAATTGCTTACAAAATACATTTTTAAAGAGGTCAAGAATGAAGAACCAATTACACGAAACTACAATCTGCGGTCTAAAAAAAAATCTTTCATGATTTGTGAACATTCATTTTCTAAAATTCCAAAAACGATTTTGGTTTTCGGGTGAAGTGTCAATTTTTTATTTATAAAACCTCTTTGTTCATCTCTTGCACCGATAACCACTTTTGAAACTTGTGACCAAACCAATGCTCCGGCACACATTACGCAAGGCTCCAGCGTAACATACATCGTACAATTTTGTAAATATTTTCCGCCCAGAAAATTAGCGGCAGAGGTGATGGCTTGCATTTCGGCGTGAGCGGTAACATCATTCAAAGTTTCGGTGAGATTGTGGGCTTTTGCGATAATTCGGTTTTCAAAAACAATGATGCAACCAACAGGAACTTCATTTTTTTCCAATGCAATTTCCGCCTCCCGAAACGCAAGTTTCATAAAGTATTCGTCAGTAAACATTATCAATGTGAATCATGGGTTTTTATATAAAATTAAAAAAAATATCAAAAAACTTATCTGCTCATTTGTGAATGCTTTGATGAAAATCCGCAGAGGAATTATATCAGATTATCGAACAATCATAAACCATCGCATTTCACTGACCAAAAGGTGATTTATCTTTTCGACGGATGATATTAAAAACTTTCCAAAATTAAGGAAATTTATGATTTTGCACTTCATTTTTACACGATTATTTTTCCGGCAGATTTAGCTACCGAATACCACTTAATTTAGCTCTTGATCTATTATTTACTCTGCATTGCATCCATCTGATTTTCAAACAAATACATTAAAAACTATCGAAAGAAATATGTGTAAATAAGTGTAAATAAGTGTAAATAATTGAATATCTGTATTTTATATTAAAAATAATTTTCACAAAAACATCTCAATTCAGGAAAAAATTCATCGTAAATTTTTTTAAGGGCGGGTTTGTTTTTCTGAAACAGTTCAAAAACGTTCAGATCTTTTTCTAAATATTTCGCGCGATTCAGCACATTTTGCAAACTGAATTTTATTGCCCAATCTTCGCGATAGTTGTAAAGCCAATCATCCGATTCCATGCGTGAAAGCATTTTTTGGAAGTTTTCGGGAAACCAACGGATGTTTTCGTTTAAAATTCGATACACATTTTGGGAGTGGATTTTCCACGCTTTCGGGGATTTCACGGAAGAATCGTTTGCCAAAAAATAATCCATTGCCACATCTACAAAAGCACCTGAATACAAACGAACCAAAGGTGAAAAAACTTTTTTTGCTTGGCGAATTGCAGGATGAGAATCCGTGAAAGTATCAATCTCGCGATGAAGTTTGATGCCTTTTTGGATTTCTTCGGGAAGTGAAAATCTCTCGCTGTTTCTGATGTAATCGTTCAGAAATTGCCCGACGAGTTGTCCGTCTGAAAATGCAAATAAAGAATGGGCGAGATAATTCAAAGTTCAAAAATTCAAAATTCAAAGTTCAAAGTTCAGGGTTCAAAGTTCAAGGTTCAAGATTCAAAGTTATTTAATTCAAAAAAGCCTCTCCGCAAAATCTTCTATTTTGCTTACTTCTTCGATTTTTATGGCATAATTTTTCTTTGGAATTTTATTGAGGTTGGAAACAAAAATCTTTTCGTAACCCAATTTTTCGGCTTCGGAAATGCGTTGTTCAATTTGCGCCACCGGACGGATTTCGCCGCTGAGACCGATTTCTCCGGCAAAACAAAAATGTTCGGAAATCGCAACGTCTTCATTGCTGGAAAGAATGGCAGCCACTACCGCCAAATCCAACGCCGGATCGTCGGTTTTGATGCCGCCCGTGATGTTCAAAAAAACGTCTTTCGCAGCAAGTTGAAAACCGGCTCTTTTTTCCAAAACGGCGAGCAACATATTCAGTCTTTTCGCATCAAAACCGGTGGAACTTCTTTGCGGCGTTCCGTAAACCGCCGTAGAAACCAACGCCTGAATTTCCAAAAGCATCGGTCGGTTTCCTTCCAAAGTTACGGATATGGCATTTCCGGAAAGTTCCTCGAATTTCTTGGTGATGAGAATTTGAGACGGATTTTTTATTTCCTTCAAACCTTGAGAAATCATTTCGTAAATCCCGATTTCGGAGGTAGAACCGAAGCGATTTTTGTTCGCTCTGAGCAGTCTGAACAAATGATTTCTGTCGCCGTCAAAATTCAAAACCACATCTACCATGTGTTCCAAAACTTTCGGTCCGGCGATTTGTCCGTCTTTTGTAATGTGCCCCACCAAAAAAACCGGAACATTGTTTTCTTTGGCGTATTTGATGATTTCGTTGGAACATTCTCGGATTTGGGAAACGGTTCCGGGCGAACTTTCCATCAGTTGAGATTGCAGCGTTTGTATGGAATCCACAATCATAAAATCGGGTTGCAGTTTTTGCGCCTCGTGAAGTATTTTTTCCAAAGAAGTTTCAGTGAAAAGATAGCAATTCGGGTTTTGCAAATCCGTCAATCTGTCGGCTCTCATTTTGATTTGCGATGCACTTTCTTCGCCGGAAACGTAGAGAATTTTTTTCTTCATTTTTAGGGCTAATTGAAGCAAGAGCGTAGATTTTCCGATTCCGGGTTCGCCGCCGATCAGCGTAACCGAACCCAAAACAATTCCGCCGCCCAAAACGCGGTTCAATTCTTCGGAAGGCGTTTTAATTCGCGGTTCTTCCGTAGTTTCGATTTCGATAATGTTGATGATGTGGTTTTTGGATTTCGTAGAAACGGATTTCGCGGATTTTTCCACAACTTCTTCCGCGAGCGTGTTCCATTGCCCGCAATTTCGGCATTGTCCGTGCCATTGCGAATATTGTGTTCCGCAATTCTGACAGAAATATTGGGTTTTTAGTTTTGCCATACTGCGAATTTCACGATTTTTTTTGGAATTTCATTAAAATTTTTGGATAAAATTATTGGTCATGTCATAAATTATATGATCTGATATTCTAATATATTTATTATCTGTAATTAATATATTCGCATCAGTCAATTTGAGACATTACCAGATTTTTTTTAAGAGAAAATGAGTTTATAGAATTTAATAAATATATCGGAGAATCTAAAAACTTATGTATCAATTCTGACTTGGGATTAACTCAATTACAATACTTCCGGAAGTTTTACCATTTCCGAATAATGAAATCATTGACAAACGCAGAGTTACAAGAAGAGCCATTAATTTAAATGTTTATGAAAACGGCACATTAAAAAACGCACCTTTTGAGTTTTCGGATAATTAGGCGGTCAGTTTAAAATGTTAAGAAATCTATATATTTGCACTTGTGCCTTTAAAAAGTATGGGTGCAAATTTTAATTGAAAAAAGATTGAAAAAATTAAAAAACTATAATTTTTGTAACTTTAAAAACTCGAAACGCGCAACTTGAACCTTGAACTTTAAACCTTGAACTTTGAATAATTACACCTTTCAATACATCATTCTCGCATTGGTTTTTGCTTTTGCGTGTTTTTCTATTTTTAGGATTATCAAGAAAAATTTCAGCGCAAAAAAATTCGACAGCAAAAGAAACGGCTGCGATAAAGATTGCGGATGCTCTTGATTTTCAACAATTTGTATTAAAATAAAAATCAGATGTATATCATTTTTAAAAATATTCTTCGCAAGATTTTGCCTCAAAAATTTCTTTTTAAAAACGAAATGATTATCAGGAAAATACTTTATCTCTTTTATAAAGGGAAAAACTGCGAGTGCAATATTTGCAATTCCAAATTAAGGCATTTTCAAAAATTAAAAAACGGGGATATTCTTTGTCCTGTTTGCGGAAGTTTGCCCAGAACAAGGCGGCTGTTCAAACTTTTAAACTCGGAATTTCTAAAGCCGAATTTCTCGGTTTTGGAATTTTCGCCGCACCGAATTATGTACAGAAATTTAAAAAAAAGAAAAGATATTCTGTATTTTCCCACCGATTTTGAAAATCAGTTTTTGGCGGATTATCACTTTGATATCACTAAAATTGATGCGGAATCCGAAAAATTTGATCTCATAATTTGCTATCACGTTTTAGAACATATTGAAAATGATGATGCTGCAATGAAAGAACTCTATCGGGTTTTGAAAACCGGAGGAACCGCGCTGATACAAACGCCTTTCAAATCGGGAAATATTTTTGAGAATCCGGAAATAAAAACTCCCGAAGAACGTCTGAGGCATTTCGGGCAAGAAGACCACGTCCGAATTTACACCGCAGAAATCTTATCCGAAAAATTGAAAAATGCAGGATTTTCCGTAGAAATTCGCGTTTTTGAAAAAGATGATTATTACGGATTATCGGAAAATGAAAGAATTATTGTTTGTGGAAAAAACCAAGCGGCGGCGTTTAATGGTTGATTCTTCCTTCTTCCAATTGATACAAATCCGGCAGGTTTCTTCCCAATTCGTCGTAATCCAAACCATAGCCCAAAACAAATTTGTTCGGGATTTCTTTGGCTACATAATCTATTTTAAATTCTTTTTTGTAAACATCCGGTTTCAGTAGCAATGAAGCCACTTTCAGAGATTTCGGACGTTGCGTGTGTTTGAAATATTCAAAAAGACTTTCGATGGTATTTCCGGTGTCCACAATATCTTCCATCAAAACAATGTGCCTGTCCACAACATCTTTTGTGAGTTCCATTTTTTTGTAAACAATTCCCGTAGATTGTGTTCCTGCATAAGAACTCATTTGGAGAAAAGCCACTTCGCATGTTCCGGGATAATATTTCAAAAAATCCGCAAAAAACATAATCACGCCGTTCAGAACGCCCACAAAAATCGGGGTTTCATTTTTGTAATCTTCATAAATTTTCTCTGCAAGATTTTTTACAATCTTCTGAATTTCAGCGTTTTTCAGATACGGAACGAAACGTTTGTCGTGAACTTGGATGGTTTGCCTCATTGTTTTTTATTATTTTTAAAAGAATCGGCGAACCTCATTCTTCGGTTTGCATCAGGTTTTTTTCTTGCAGTAAAAGTAAGTAATTATTTTGGCTTTTGACAACTTGTTTATGCATGTCAAACGCATTAAAAAAAAATATAAGATTATAGGAATATCTTTACATCCTTTAGTTTGCAAACTAAAAGATGCAAAGGATTTGGCACGATTAATGTGAAAATCTCATAATTCCGAATACGCCATCCAACCTGCAATTTTGTATTCCAATGCAGATTTTTCGGGATTTTCGGATTGATAAATTCCACGTCCGACAATCATAAAATCCGTATGAAGATTTTTAAAAACATATTCGGGACTGTTGTATTGCTGACCTTTTCCATCGCCTTTTTCATTCAAATTTACGCCCGGAGTAAACAGCAGCAATTCGTCCGAGATCGGTTTTTGGGAAACGCCACCGATGACATTCGGGTGAGAAAGTGCAATTTTTTGGGCTTCTTCAAAATATGGAACGGAAGTTAAAGTTCCTTTGGACGACATACTCAAAATCGCGACCACGCCTACGTTTTCAAAAACATTCAACGAATCGAAACCGCCGATTGCTTGTGCCGTTACAAAATCCGCCCAATCCGAAATCCGGTAAATTCCTTTTGTAAATTGGAGTTCTTGCGTGTTTCCGATGTCTGCAAATTTGCGGTCTTCCATCAAAAGAAATCGGTGTTTTTCCGCAATTTTTTTCAGCGGTAAAATGGTTTTTTCAAAATCGAAATCGGAAATAATGTCGATATGCGTTTTCAGCGCAACGATGTGTTGCCCGACTTTTTCAGCGAAATTTAAAAGTTCGGCGGTAGAAGTTACATCTGCCGAAGCAATCAAGTTGGATTGTTTGTCAATCGCTGTTTTCAGAAGTTTTTTTGCTACGGAATGTTCGGCGTTTTCTAATTTTTGTTCATAGGAAAGTCGTTTTTTTTCTTCAAATTTCACAGCATTTCCGGCGATAAAATCTTTAATTCTCGCGGCTTCGCTTTCGGTGATTTCATTGGTTTCGCGAAGTATTTTCACGATTTCCGAAATTTTAAAAAGCGTATGAACGCGATAGCCTTTTCTCTCCAAAATTTCTTTTCCGCCTTGTTCTCTGTCTAAAACCACGACGATATCCGACACGAAAATTTCCTCGTTTTCAATTTCAGGAATGGTTTCCAATAAAGATTTTCCGGAAGTGATGACATCTTCCACCAAAATGCAATTTTGCCCTTTTTTGTAAATGCCTTCAATCAATTTTTTTGTACCGTATTCTTTCGCTTCTTTTCTTTTGATAATCAATGGGATATAACTTTCCAAAGACATTGCCGTTGCCATCGGAAGCGCAGCGTAAGGCACGCCGCAAATCAAATCGAAATTGTCTAACGGAAGCATTTCCAAAAGATAATCGGCGAGTTTTTTTAAGATTTTCGGATTGGAAGACAGCGGTCTCAAATCCACATAAAACGGACTTTCAATACCGCTTTTCAGCGTAAATCTCCCGAATTTGATAATGCCGAGTTTAAAACATTCCAAAAAAAATTCTGTTTTGTTTTCCATGTTAATATTGGATTTATGATTGTTGCGTTTGAAACTGATAGCATCCTTAAAAAGGGAGATAGTTTTGTAATTACTTCTAAAGGTTCAATACAAACTATGACAAATGTAACATTATTTTCACAAATTATTGGCTAATTAAATATTTTTTCATGTCAAACTCATTAAAATTTTAAATGTATATAATAAATAAATCAAATATATTTAATAATTATTTAAGTTTTTAAGTATAATTTTAATACAAAGAATTTTTAATTCTGAATCAAGTTCAGGACTGAAAAATATTTTAAACGCAAAGTCGTTTCTCAGCAAATGGAAAGATGTATTAGGAGAACATGAGCCTTTACGTTTTCGAAAAATCCAAATAAAATACGGTGAGCCTTGCGTTAAAAAAAAGACGACGGATTAATATTTTTTAATGAGTTTGACCTGATATTTTTGGGATATTATTTAATTTTTTATTTATGGTTTTTATGATTCTCGTCTAAAAAGAAGACTTATCCATTCTTCGCGTTGTTGTTTATTTTTCAGGATGAGATTATTTTCTTTGCACACTTCCAAAATATCGTCTGCATCAAAAAAGCACAAGCCGGAAAGCAAAAGTAATCCATTGTTTTTCAATACTTTAGCATAATCAGGAATATCGGAAATCAAAATATTTCGATTGATATTTGCCAGAATAATATCAAAATTTTCATCACCCAGACTTTCGGCAGTTCCTTTCAAAATTTTGAGTTCCACACCATTTCTTTCGGCATTTTCTTTGGCATTTTCCACAGACCATTCGTCGATGTCAATCGCCACAACTTTTTCGGCACCTCTTTGTTTTGCAAAAATTGCCAAAACCGAAGTTCCGCAACCCATATCCAAAACGGTTTTATCCTGAAAATTCATCTCCAGCATTTGCAGAATCATCAGATAAGTGGTCGGATGATGTCCGGTTCCAAAAGACATTTTCGGTTGGATGATAATTTCGTGGAGATTTGGGTTAGATTCGTGAAATTCTGCACGAATCAACACTTTATCAGAAACATTTATCGGGTTGAAATTTTTTTCCCATTCTTCGTTCCAATTGATGTTCGGCAATTTTTCAAAATTGTATTTGATGCTGACTTCGGAAATGTTCATTAGCGGCAGATTATTTAAATCATTCTCATTGAAAATATCTTCAGGAATATAGCCCAAAATTCCGTCTGCTTCTTCCATAAAACTGTCAAAACCAAGTTCAATCAGTTCTGCCATCAAAATTTCGTTCCAAGGCTGAAGCGGATTTATTTTAAAATTAAATTCTAAATAATTCTGCATTTGTAAATAATTTTTGCCGACAGGAAACACAAATATACATAAGATTTTTTTGTATTTATGTCTGGTTTGGGTCAAATGTATTAAAATTTTAAATGTTCATAACGAATAAATTAAATATGTTTAGTATTTTTCTAAATATTTAAGTATAATTTTAGCCCAAAGAATTTTTAAAAAGATTTGAAAATATTTTAAACGCAAAGTCGTTTCACTCTGCAACCGGAAAAACGCATTAAGAGAACGCAAGCCTTTGCTAAATAAAATGCCTTTGCGTTTTCGAAAAAATGAACTAAAACATTAAAAAATTCTTGCGTTCCTTGCGCTAAAAAGAGACGGTGGATTAACATTTTTTGGTTGTGCCATAAATTAACTGAATATATTTTTTCCATAATCTTGTCAGACTAGTTCTTCGACAGCCCTTTCTCGTCTTTGGGGACGAGGCTCAGAATAACAAGTCGAAGTTCTAAAAAACTAAACCGCAGAAGCTGTTTCTGCGTTTGGATTTATTTTTTTAATTAAGCCTTGCAACGTTTTTCCGGGTCCTACTTCGATGAATTGTTTTGCGCCGTCTTTAATCATATTTTGAACAGATTGTGTCCATTTCACGGGACCGGTAAGTTGAGCGATTAGATTTTTTTTAATGTCGGCGGGATTGGAAACGGCAGTGGTTGTGATGTTTTGATAAACCGGAATCGTGGCTTTTCCGAATTTTGTTTTTTCAATCGCAATCGCCAATCTTTCCTGAGCCGGCTGCATCAGCGGAGAATGAAAAGCGCCGTTCACAGGAAGCAAAAGCGCACGTTTTGCTCCGGCTGCTTTCATGGCTTCGCAAGCCTTTTCTACGGCTTCGGTTTCGCCGGAAATCACTAATTGTCCGGGACAATTATAATTTGCCGGAACCACAATTCCGGAAATTTGCGAACAGATTTTTTCCACTTTTTTGTCTTCAAGCCCCAGAATTGCAGCCATAGAACTCGGGTTGTTGTCGCAGGCTTCTTGCATCGCTTTTGCTCTTTCGGAAACCAAATTCAAGCCGTCTTCAAAAGATAAAACACCGTTGGCAACCAAAGCGGAAAATTCTCCCAAAGAATGTCCGGCAACCATTTCCGCACCGATTCCGTTCACGGCTTTCAATGCGGCAACGGAATGAATAAAAATCGAAGGTTGGGTAACTTCCGTTCTTTTCAAATCGTCATCGGTTCCATTAAACATAATCGAAAGAATATCAAATCCCAAAACGGAATTTGCGAAATCCATTAAATCTTTGATATCTTTTCGGGAGTCGTAAAGTTCCTTTCCCATTCCTGAAAATTGTGAACCTTGCCCCGGAAATATAAGAGCCTTCATTGCGTAAATGTTAGTTTTCAGTGAACAAATATAAAATAAAAACGCAATTTATACTCAATGTTAGTAACTCACTTTTCCACAGGTTTTTCACAAAATGCCTGTTAGTTTTTTTTGATTAATAATAAAAAAGCAGCTGAAGTGTTCAACTACTTTGTCTTTGACTACAATAATTTTTTTTCGTTTTATTCTTTGATAAATTTAATGTTATGTTTTTTACCGTCTGCTGTAAATTGAAGAATATATATGCCTTTTGACAATTCGGAAACATTGATTTTATCAGATGTTGTCGGAGATTTCACTCTTTGTCCCGACATATTAAAAATTTCAATATTTTCTAATTTATTTGCTCCGATAATGTTAAGAACATTTTTCACGGGATTTGGAGATACGGATATTTTTTTGATTTCCACATTTTGAGTGGTCATCGATCCGGACAAATCTATCAAAAATGCAACAGGAGCGCCGAAAGGAGGAACAGTAGGATCTACTCCCGCTCCGGCAATTTTTGTTCCGTCTTCCGAAATCGCTGATGGAAGACCGAATGTTATGCCGTGTGTATCAATTCCCAGACTTTCTACATATTCGTTCAGGTCTATTCTTCCGGTTTCTTGCGTCCAAATAAATCCTTCGCCTGCACTCGGAATTCCTCCAAACGGTCGATAATATCCGATTACCGTTTTCCCATCCGCAGAAATTGCAGTTGCACCTCCTTTAAAAAACGGACTTGCATTTGGGTGCGTAATATCTTGATAACCTGTGTCTTCATTCCAAATATATGCATACGAACCATTGAATCCGACTACGGTTTTTCCGTCTGCGGAAATCGCGCTCGGTTCTTCGATGTGATTTCCGGTGGTGTCTGTCAAATATTCCTGAACGCCATTTATCCATCGTACGGCTTCTCCAAATCCGAAATCATCATCTTGCCAACCGACGATTATGTTTCCGTCATCGCTTACTGCATTTGCTCTGGAATCGGCTCCGGAAATCGTGCTTCCCAAATCCGTCCATCCGTCTGCGGAAGTCCATTTTACGCCGTGAGCCGTTCCATCGGAATACCAGCCCAAACCTACGATTGTATTTCCATCGGGAGTCATTCCCCAAGGTGTAGATTCTTCACCGCCTAAAACATATCCAAGTCCTCCCAAATGCGTCCAAGTTCCGGCAGAAACATCGTAAATAGAAGATTCATTAACGTTGGTATCAGGATTGGTAATGCTTGCGGAAATTGTTTTTCCGTCATCCGAAATGAGTGCTAATCCAGCAAAATTATTTCCGTTGGTAACGCTCCCAATCGTATTCAGTCCGTTTGCTTGGTTCCAGATGTACACATTGTTTCCGACGTGCATAGAAACTACGCCGTCATTCGTAACGCCTCCGGGATAATAATAATCTCCGGAAGCAATGGTATAAACCTGTTGTGCATTCATTATTTGAGAAGCAAACATCATCGTTCCCAAAATTTTTAAGGAAAAATTGTAAGTACTTTTCATAAGTGTGTGTTTTAATATTTTCGCACAACATTACTAAGTATTTGAATTTTTCTAAAACTTTTTACTTACAAAATTCATGAAATTTGAAAGCATTTGGGGGAAGGTCTACATTAGTTTTTTGGCTAAAGCCGATGAAAAAAAGCGGGCTAAGGTTCCCCCTACCCCACTTTAGAATAATATTTTTCAATATTAGAATCCTGTCATCTTTTCAGAATTTTTCCTGTGAATACTTTGTGAATTACAGTTTTGTCATCCGGAATTTTCAAATTTACAAAACGTTTAGAATTTTGTTTCATTTTAGAGTCCGTTTAAATTCTTAAAAAAATATTATAAAATACTGTAAATTAGGTGATTAATTAAATTATTTCATAACAACATGATTATCAAACACTTATAGAGTCATGTGTCACAAAAAAGATTTAACTAAACTAATTGAAAAACTTTGGCTAAATTCAGGATTCAAAACTCCGCAAAACTCCGGCAGAAAGATAAATTTAATCACATCAGTTAAATTTTTGCCGCCACTCGAACAGCGATTTTTTTTTAAACGGATTAATTTTTAATTTTCTTAACGCCTCCGTTTCCTAACATATAAAATGACAGATATTTACTTGTTATTATTGATATCGGAATTTTATCGGAACAAAATTAATGAAAAATCCGGTTATTTCACCAAAACCTGTCTGGCGAATTCATTTACACCATCGCCGTTCAAGTCTAATCCCGTATCGGCATCCATAACCATTTTGTTTTGTGTAAGTTCTGAAACATCATACTCCTCGTCTCCGTCAATAATTAATTTGTGGTCAGATTGGTTATAGGTGTAGTCTGTGGTTGAAATTCCTTGATGAACACAATCCGTACCGTCAGAAAAGTATGAATCTGAGATTGCCTTTCCGTCTTGTGTAAATTGAAGCGTACTTTGTTTCATACAATCATCGAGAGGTATTTGCTGATAAACCGTACCGTCTGCACCGGAGATTAGAAATATGCTGTCCGGTTTCCAAGTGCCCACAATTGAACTTACATTATCATCGTCTTTATTGCAAGCGATTAAAACGGTGAATAAAAGTATTCCTACTATAAGTTTTTTCATGTTTTTTGTTTAAATAATTTAAAGTTAAAAAGTGTAACCGATTCGTAAATGAAGTTCTACTATTATTCCGGAACTTTGTTTTGCGCCAAAACTTCTAGAATCAGGAGGCACATAATAAAGACCAACTCCGAAACCCGTTTCATAATTAAAATTTTTGCCGATGTTTCTGCGGATTCCATAATTTGGAACAAAGGTAAAACTATTGCTGACCATCAGATTTTGAGTATTCGAAAATAGTATCCCGTCTTTGGGGACGTAATTAAACGCCAATGCCAAAAAATTCCCCGAATTGTTTGAAATATCTTTTCCTTTTCCGATTCTTCTTCCAAGATTGTAGTAATAGCGCGGTTCTAATCGAAAATTTGCAACCCAAACAGATATTGTTCCATTATCTGTAAATCCTCCGGAACCCGTACCATAATTTGCACCCGCTTCAAAACGTAAAGAGATTGGGTTTGCAAGTTTGATTTCTTCATTAATCCAAACACCAGGCAATAAACCTGCCTGTACACTAAACATAGATTTTTCTACACTTGCCGTTTCTGTTTCCAAACTTGTATTTTCTTCTTGGGAAAAAGCGTGAAAACTGCAAAGCAAGATGAAAATTATAAGTATTTTATTTGTTTTCATTTTGTTTTTACATTTTAATCTTTGACGAAAATAAAACCGCAATCGCCGAGGTAGAAATCCAAAGGCGTATTAGCGGTTGGGAATATTTCTCCTTGTCCGCTCTGAAAATTAAGTCCGTTGATAATAATATTTCCGGCGGTTACGGGATATGCGATATCTTCTCCGTCGTTTCTGCTGTGTTCGTAGTAATCATCGGTGTTGAAAGTAATCATATATTCTTTGTCTTTCGTTACGGAAAGCGGTTCAATAGATTCCTTTACTCCTGTGTTGGACAGAGTTAAAACGCTTGCGGTTCTTAAAACTTCCTGTGTTTCCACATCCCACAAATTAACACTTATAAGATGTGTGGAATTATCGTTATTCGGAATTTTAAGCGTAACGTCCGTAATTTTTCCGTTTACTTTTGGGGTAAATCTCATACCGAATACATAATATTTATCATCAATATATTCATAAATATTTTGATTAAATCCGGTTACGGATAAAAAAGTTTCAAGCGGATTTTCTCCGGCGGGCGGTTGCGGCGTATCTTCGTCTTTGCTACAACCTAACAAAAATACTCCGGCAAATATGATATAAATTAAATTTTTCATTTTGTTTTTATTTAAAAACACGCAATACTTGTATTGCAGGTATTGCGTGCTAAATTACTAATTATTTTTATATGGCATAATTTTTACCAATTTTTCATTTTAATGCCGTGCCACGATCCATTCTTTTTTACAACGCCATACATGATTACTTTTAAATCTTGCGGTTTTCTTAATGCACTCGGCGACATACTCGGCACTATCTGTCCGTTTGTACCGATAGTAAAACCTATCGTTCCAACGCCCCAATCAAAAGTTTTTTGAACGGAAGCAACATTACTCTCTTGTTCATAAAGTGTTTTATGAACCAACAATTTACCTTCTTTAAGCATATTAATGGCGTATGTAATCTTATCCATCGGTTTCTTATCATCCGGTTCCTCTTCCTCCGGAGTTGATGTTGTCCATTTGCCAAGTTGAGATATAACTTTTTGCCAAACCAACTCATTTAGTCTGTCAGCCGTCAAATTTTTATTTCCCGCTTTTACAGCGGCATAAAGCAAACCATCTAATGTTTCATTGTTTACCGAAAGGTCAAATGGAACGATGTCTTGAATCAAATAATCATCTTTAAAAATTTCGGGAAAATCCGCGGTACTGAATCCTGTAATGGTGTACATTCCGGGATTAAAAGGATCTGCTTCCCAAAAGAAAGTAGAATTGTTAAAATCAACCAATTTATTTCTGGTGTATATATTTGTTTTCCTACCATTCTGATTAAGAAAAGAAGAATAATCATAATAATAACAGGCACCGAGAACGCCCAATCGAACATGGTCTGCTGCTTCTTTTCTCCAAAGACCCGTCCAACCTTTTTTCTGATGTTTCACTTTTACGCCTGTAACATAGGCAATAATGTAATTGGCGTTATAGGCTTTTGCTTTTACTCTTAGATCGCTGTCATATTTATCCACACACATATCGTGGTCACCAAATAAACTTTGCAACCAAGTATTGTAAGTATCACAAAACGGCAAACCATCTACAAAATTTCCCCAATCCGAGCCGGTGGGTTCGGGAGGTTGAGGACCGCCGCCACTATCACCGTTACAAGGTTCTCCTCCACAATCTTGTGGAGGGATTTTCCCAAAATAATCAATATCTTCGGTTACGGGAACCACTTCTCCGGTGGCATGGTTTGCTACATAATTTTCCGCTACAGTCGGGTCTGTGGGGTACAGCAAATTGTCGGAAATGTTCTGCCCCTCCAAATACACGATTAAATTATCATAGTTTGGAACAGTCGTGATGAACAATCCGGCATCGGTGTATTTGTAAATCTTATTCCCGATTTGCACTTCGGCTCCTTCATTTAAAAAAGCGGCAAAAGCATCGTCTCCAATGATTTCTTCCAAATCGTCAATATCGTCTATCACATTTTCTAATTCGGTATCGGGCGGTATATCTCCTTTTCCCATGAGAGCCTGATGCGCCAGATACCTTTTGTTTTGCCTCAGCAGTTCTACTCTTTGCAAAGTTTTTTCGTAGATTTTCTGTTCGTTTTGTTCGGTAACCACAGGTCGCAAGGATATAATTCCCTGTTTATCAATGTAATCCGCAATCACTTCATCTTCCGCATTTTTAATTTTGTCGTAAGCATAAGTAAAGGATTCTTGATTCGGAAAATACAATCTTCCGTTTTTCACACTTCCCTCCTGAATGATGTTCATTTCCGAGGGATTCTCAGTCGTCAGCAATTCTTCCTTGCAGGAAAACGCAAGTGCTAAAAAGCAAAATGCTGCAACTCTTAATAATCTTTGTTGATTCATATTGTTAATGATTTAAAATATTTGGAGCAAATGTAAACACAGAAAATCGGTCTTTCTATAACCGAATCTTCTAACTTTCAGTAAATTATTTCTATATTTGTTTTGTTATGATAAAAATTGGTAAAAAACTCAAACAGGTACGCGAAAAGAAAAAAATATCCCAAGACGAACTCGCTTTTTCTCTCGGCACATCGCAAAAAACAATCTCCAATTGGGAAACCGATAAAGGTTCTCCTACACTGTCTCAACTTGCCGTTTTAGAAAATGTTTTGGAAACTGACGTTTTGTCGTGGTTTGAAGAAGGCGGAATTGTTTTTAAACAGAAAATCAATCACGGCGATAATGCAGGCGTTATCAATAAAGATTCCGATAAACTAATAGCCCAATACGAAGTTCGCCTCGCAGAAAAAGACAAGCAAATAGACGAAATGCGGGGAATGATAAAACAACTGATGGAGAAAAAGTGATGTTTTATCGGTTTGAAACGGCGGAAAACACAACCTCCGGATTAATCTTTTAACTCCGTAACTTTGCAACCTCATCACTTTAGAAAATGAAAGGCAAATTTTTTTCTCCCGGAAAGTTGTTGCTGACCGCCGAATATGTGGTTTTAGACGGTGCTTTGGCTCTTGCCGTTCCTTCAAAATTGGGTCAGGAATTTTTTTTTGATGAATTTCAAAATGCAGAATCCATAGTAGTTTGGGAGGCTTTTCATCAGGAAAAATTGTGGCTTTCCGCGAAAATAGATTATCAACATTGGAAGATTATAGAAACCAACCATCGTGAAGCGGCGGAATTTGTGCTGAAAATCCTTCAAAAAGTCAGTCAACTTTCGGGTTCAAAATTTCGTTCGGAAAATTCTTATTTCATAAAAACCAATCTTCAATTTCCGGAAAATTTCGGTTTGGGCAGCAGTTCGACTTTAATGAACAACCTCGCAAATTGGGCAAATATTGATGCTTTTCTGTTGAACGAAGAAATTTTCGGCGGCAGCGGTTATGATGTTGCCGTAGCCAAAGAAAAATCGGTGGTGCTTTATCAACTGAAAAACGGCGAAAGAAATATCCAAAAAATCAACTTTAAACCCGCGTTCAAAAATGAATTGATTTTCATTCATTTAAACCAAAAACAAAATTCCAGAGCGGGAATCCGATTATACCAATCCAAACCGAAATCCGAAAGTTTAATCCGCGAAATTTCAATGATAACGCGGGAAGTTTTAAATTGTAACGATTTGGAAAACTTTTCTGAACTGATGGAACTTCACGAAAAAAAACTCTCCGAATTTTTGGGTTTAAAAACGGCGAAAGAAACACTGTTTTCGGATTGTCCGGTTTTTATTAAAAGTCTCGGTGCTTGGGGCGGCGATTTTGTGATGTCCCGAAAGTTTCCCGATTACCAAAATTGGTTTTCGAAAAAAGGTTTTTCGGCGGTTTTTGGTTGGGAAGATTTGATGGGGTGATTTTTTATAAAACACATGCAGCGGATTAAAATCTCTCCCAAAAAGATAACAATATTGTTCTATTTCATGTTTTCTAAAAGCCAAAAGATAGAACCCGAGACTTGTTTCTATTTATCGAGAAACCGATTACCCAAAAACTATTCCCGAAGAACTTTTATTTGATTGCTGTCCCAAATTTTTATAACTGAAGATCCTGAATATTTTGAGATTTTATCGCGGTTTTCTTCCACAGCATAATCCACCGAGTCTATAATTTCCTGTGAAATATCTGAAAATTTCAAGGGACTTTTTTCGCCGCTGAAATTCGCCGATGTGGAAACCAAAGGTTTGTTCAGTCCGAAAATCAGTTTTTTGCAGAAATCGTCTTTTACCAATCTTATTCCGATGCTGCCGTCTTCGGCAAGGATTTCTTTCGGCAAATTTCGAGGATTTTCATAAACAATGGTGACGGGTTTTTCGGACAAATCCATAATTTCCCAAGCCATTTCCGGAACGTCGACCAAATTCTGCAAACGTTTTTCGCTTTCCACAAGAATAATCATCGCTTTGTTTGGTTCGCGTTTTTTGATTTCGATAATTTTGCGGATGGCTTGCACATTGGTCGCATCACAACCAATTCCCCAAATGGTATCGGTAGGATAAAGAATTATTCCGCCGGATTTCAAAATTTCTATTGCTTTTTTCATCTTATTTTAAGATGCCATCTTTAAGTTTTTACATTTTAACACTGATTATCAATATATTACATGAAATAAAAATACTGTAATATTTTAAAAATTATCAAAGAAATCACAATCATCCAGAGTTCTACTTCTTTCACCCAGTATTTCCGCAGAAAACGCAACATTCTGCTTAAAATGATGGTTGCAGGAAAAGCGATGAGCAAAAGATATTCGTAATTTTTTCCCATAAAAAGTACGATAGTAATGAGTTGCGAAAGTGAAAAAATTAGAATTAATCCGTATTTGAAACGGCTGGTCGGGCTTTTTTTGTTGTAATTAAAATAATGATCGAGCACGGAATATACGAGCAGCAAAATCACCGGCGAGAGAATATAAATTTCCTTAAAATCCTTAAAAGGTTTGATGTAATTTATCGGTAAATATATAGGATTCCATTGGTTTAATCCCCAAAAATATGCCAGCGAAAAATACGTGGTTCCGATTAAAATCATCCCGAAAAACAATCTGAGAATGTTGAGAAAAATTCTATCGGAAGTCAAAATAATGTGAAAAATTACGAAAAATATTAATGGAAAAGTGGTTGGTAAAAAAATAAAATTAACCATAAGCAAAGAACCGATTAAAACATAAGTGCTGTTTCGGGAATAATCTTTGTTTTCGGTGAGCAGAAAAAGAACATAAGAGTTTGTAAATAAAGAGATTGCAATACCAATATCCAAATATCCGGGATAAAATGTAAATACCAAAACCGAATACAAAAACAGTGGCAAATGCGAGCGGCGCGTAAGGTTGATTTTGTTAAACAGAAAATATCCCATCGAAATTCCTGCAAAAGTCAGAATTGCAGAAATGATATTTAAGGTATTGATATTTAATACATTAAAAGAAATTACAATAAAAAGAAGCACGCCCAGATATACCGGAACCGAAAAAATATTGCTTTCTTTTGAAAGTAATTTAAACATTTTTTATAAATTTGTGGCAAAGTTAATTTAAAAAACGAAAATAATGACGTCTTTTTGGTTATTTACAGGCAAGGTTTTTGTGTGGTCTTTTCAACTTTTTGAAAGTTTTGGAAACCTGATAAATTGGGTTTTGTTTGCTGTCGGAAGTATTTTATTTATTTACTGGTGCTGGAAATTAGCCGTTTCGCTCGGCGGAAACAGAGACAAACCTTACCAATCTCCGTCTAAAGAAATTCGCCCGTATTACGACCCGAAAATTCATGAAAAATAAAACATAAAGGTTAATAATTGATAAGTTTTAATATAGAAAAACCCTGAATTTATCAGGGTTTTTGTTTTTTTTTAATTGTGAACGGGAATTACCAAAACCGGAATATTTGATCGTCGCGTGATTTCTTTGGTAAGACTTCCGACAAAAATATCGTAAACACCGCTTCTTCCGTGCGAACCGACCACAATATAGCCCGCTTTTTTTTCTTTGGCATAATCTAAAATAATATCACCTGCAACGCCTTGTTTCAGAATATGTTCGCAATCTACATCTTGGGCGATGACGTGCTGTTCCAACTTGTTAAGGTGTTTCAATTCTTCCTGAATTTCTATTTTTTCCACTTCGGGAAAATATTGAAATCCCATATCTCCGACCGTAAATCCGATATCGGCGGGAGCAACGTGTATCAGACAGATTTTTCCGCTAATCTCTTTCGCGAATTTTACAGCGGCTTCGAGCAGCTTTTCGGTTTTTTCACCGAAATCCACGGGTAATACAATGTTTATCATAGCAAACGGTTTTTTGAATTTAACTTTAAAGTTAAGAAAAATTTTTTAAATATCGGTTGATTATCAGGATAAAACAGGTCAAATGCATTAGAATTTTAAACAATTATAAAAAATAAATTAAATACGTTTAGTGTTTTATAAATATCTAAGTGTAATTTTAACGCAAGGAATTTTTAATCCTGAATCAAGTTCAGGACTTGAAAATATTTTAAACGCAAAGATTTCACTCGGCAAATGAAAAAACATATTAAGAGAACGCAAGCCTTTGTTAAATAAAATGCCTTTGCGTTTTCGAAAAAAAAGAAAATTAAACCTTGCGAGCCTTGCGATAAAAAAAGGC
>JAITMJ010000043.1 GCA_031277475.1 Flavobacteriaceae bacterium | reverse complement strand
AGTTACTAAGAATTTTCCGGATTTTGTTTGGCTTTTCTTTTAGTAAATCTTGCTTTCAAATCTTCATAAACAGGCGTCGCCGTAGGAATTCCCTTCGCTGCGGCTTCTTTCACACTGCCATAATAAAGCAATGCGGAAAGTATCGCCTCGCTTCCGGCAAGCATCATCGTATCTGAAAGGTCGGAAGCTAATTGGCGGGCAAGGTTTTCCAATGAATTCAATGCCGTAACCACTGCCTCGTCTTTTGCAAATTCCGCCGTATCCATATAGGTCGGAGCAAATTCCGGATTCGTGTCTAAATACGATTTCACTTTCTGAACCGTAGCCACGGTTTTGTCTCCCATTTTGAAAATTTCCATTCTTTGCTCCGCAGTAAGAGCCTGAAGATAAGGCGCAAGCGCCGTTTTACACTCTTGAAGTTTTTGAGAAACTTCGTCAATAACGCTTTGAGGAATCTTACTGTATGAATTTAAAAATTTTGGCGAAATTGCAAAAAAAGACCGGAGAAAAAAAGGTGTTTTCACCTTTTTGGACAGGGTGTTTTAACCCTTTTTTTAATGTTTAATCGCCGGAACAAAAGACTGCGACAAACTTTTGAACCCGATTTTTTCTGCCGCCTCCGAAATCCCGAGCATAGAAACGCCTTCGCGCGTGATGAAACTTTGCTCTCGCAAATATTGCAACCCGAATTTCTTGCCGTAATGTGAACAAACCATCGCTAAACAAGCGGGTCCGCAGTCCATGGTGTCGTGTTGGGGAGTGAAATAAATCATTTTCCTGCTCTGTCCAAAATTTCCTGTATTTCAGTATCTCTGGAAATATCATCTACTTCTTTTCCGGAACGGAAGTAATAAGTGAATGAAAGTGAAAACTCGCGGGAGTGATATTTCGAGTAATCAAACTGATAAATTCCGTTGATATCTGAATAGTATTTTGTTCTTTGGGTGTTGAAAATATCGTAAACAGCGGCTCCGATTTGTGCATTTCCGTCCCAAATCGGAATGGAAATATCGGCACTGCAAAGAAAATTACCGTAAACATAAACGTATCGGCTTTGGAATGGGCTGGTATAAGAAAAACTTAAATCCAACGAAATATCCGCCGGAAGCGTGAAACTTTGTGTGCTTTCGCCGCTGAAATAGAAACTTTTGTAAAAATTCGAAGTTTGCGGAAGCCGAAAATCTAAATAAATGAAATTGAATCTGTTATACGATTCCCAAAATTTCGCAAACTTTATCGGAACGCTGAAATTGAGCAATAATTGATTTTGATAACCTGCATTTTCCGGTTTTGTAAAAATAACGCCATCGTCCAAAAGTCTCGGAATGGTTACGATATTTTTTTCGGAATAAACGTATTGTAAAATCGCGGAATATTTGTTTTTGAACGTGTAACCCGCTTGAACTCTGTAACTTTCCACAGGTTTTAAACTTTCATTTCCCGAACTTTTTATATTTGGCGGCGAAAAGAAAACGGTGGGATCATAATAGAAAAAATCCGGTCTGGACATTCCTTTTGACAACGATAAATAAATCGAATTGTCTTTATTTGCCGCATAATTTATGGTTGCCGAAGGTAAAAATTGATTATAATTTAAAGTGTTGCCGAATCCTTTGTTTGTGCTAAAACGATTTTCCGTGTATTCATTTCTCAAACCGAGATTATATGTGAATTTTTCTGATTTTAAAGTGTATTTTAAATATGCTGAATAAATGTTTTCATAAAGGTTAAAATTTTGAGAATTTTCATTGGAAAAAATATCAAAATCGTAGTAATCTAAAATGTTTTTATTGGCACTGTTGGAAAATTTTACACCGAAATTGAGGCTGTTTTTTTCGTTTAAAATTTTAGAATAATCTGCCGAAGCCGTAAAAATATGATAAGAAAGTTTGCCGTTTTGGGTAATGTCTGAAGTGTTTAGCAGAACATTATTTTTATAAAAATCGGAAACGGATTGGGTGGGATTTCCAAAATCTACAATCGCATAATCGGTATTAATTGTGAGTTTATCATCTTTTTTTTCATTCGGTTTAAAAACATATTGAAGCGAAAAAGTATGCGCTTTGTCTATACCTTCAAAACGACTTTTTACCAACATCAAACTATCAACAACATTCGGGAAAGTGTATTCGTAGTTGTAGTTTTTGTCTAAATCTTCATCCACAGTATAATCATAAAGAAAACTGAGGTTGTGTTTTTCGTTGAAATCATAATCCAAATTAAAAGTTCCGTTGTAGCCGCGCCTTTTCAAACTTGCGGTATAAATTCCGTTTTGTAAAATATCTTCGGCTTTTAAAATATTGTTTCCGCGAGTTTTTGTGTAAGCCTGAAAAAAATCACCGGAAGCGTAAACTTTCAATTTCCCGAAAGTAGCGAGAAAACTCGCATCGGAACTTTGCCCGAACTCTGTTCTGTAAGACGTTCCAACGCCCAAAGACGCATCAATTCCTTCGATGGTTTTTGTGGTAATCGCAATTTGTGCATCGTATTTACTGTCGAAAGAAGCGTCGGGCCGGTCTTTGATTTCGATATTTTTTACGCTTTTTGCATCAATGGAAGAAAGAAAAGTATTGAAATTTTCGGGTTTTATTTTCACTTCTTTTCCGTTTAAAAAGATTTGGATTCTGTCGCTTCCCAAAACTTTCAATCCGTCTGTTTGGCTGACATTCGGCGCAAATTTCAAAATTTTCACCACATTGTCTTTATTTTCCAAGGCAGTTCCGGCTACGTTTAACAAAATTCCGGCGTTGGTTTGTTCTATTGGTTTTTTCTTTCCTTTCAGTTCTACTGCTTTGATTTCTGTGGTTTTTAAAGTATCGCGTTCTTGGGAATAAAGGATTGCAGAAAAAAGGATCAATAGAAAAAAGCAAATCTTTTGCATAATAGTAATATTGTAATGAGAACGAAATTAAAAAATATTTTTATATAATGTGTGGCTGTTTTTACTGTATTTTCAAATCAGAATTATTTTTGAATATATTTTGCATACTCTTAATTTTTGAACTTATCAAAAACTCTAAATCCTTAAATGTTGATACAAAGTTGTAACATAAAAAAACAATATTTGACAAACTTTTTCGATAAAAATTTAAACTTTTTCAGATAAGATTTAAACTTTTTTGATTAAAAATTATACTTTTTCGGTTTTTTTCTATCTTTGTTCAAACAAACGTGTTGTAACTTATGGAAAATGAAAAGATAAATGAAATCATTCGCCGACAATTGGGCAATGTTGTAAAAAAAATGTGGAAAAACGGAAAGAGAAAGGTTATTCGCTCGATAATATGGCGGAAGAACTAGAGATTAGTACACCGGCATACACAAAAATCGAAAAACAAGAAACAAAACTTACTTTTGAGCGGTTGCTTCAAATTCAAAATTTGCTGGATATTCCTTTGCAAGATTTATTGGATATTCAAGTAGAATCTGTCTATCATCAAAATTTGCAGGCGCAATCTGTCGGCTATCAGGCAGGTGTGCAAAATTTATATCAAGAAAATAAAGAAACTACCCAAAAACTTGTGCAAATATTGGAACAAGAAATAGAACATTTGAAATCGGAAATAGAATTTTTACGAGATATTGCGAAAAGATAAAATTGATTTTCAAACTCATCGAAAATCAAAATAAACTTTTGGAGGCGGTATTGAAAAGGAAATGAAACACGCATGACAAAATATTGACACACAGGCAAATGATTGTACAAAGTGTTCCATCTGACCGCTGAAAAAATAAAATATAAACAGATGAAAAAAGTATTTTACCTGAAAACTTGCACCACGAACAAGAGAATAATGTCTTCTCTCAATCTTTCGGGTTGGGAATTGCGTGAGATAAAGTCTGAACCCGTTACCCAAAAAGAATTAGACGAAATGTATCGGAAAACCAAATCTTACGAAGCGCTGTTCAGCAAAAAATCTACACAAATTAAATTGCGCGGAATTGATGTGAAATCTCTGAAAGAAAAAGATTTCAAAGCTTTAATCCTCGATCATTACAGTTTTCTGAAACGTCCTGTTTTTATTACGGACGATGCTGTTTTTGCCGGAAGCGATAAAAACAATCTTGAAAAACTGAATGAATATTTTTTAATAAAGAATTAAAAAAGAGAGGGTTAGAAAGCCGATTCTATTGGCTATCCACCAAATTCTTTTTTCCATTCATCAGCGGCGGTGCGGAGAATTTGGTAAAATTCCTCGCCGTATTTTCTAATCAGCGGTGTTTTCAGAAATTTGTAAACCGGAACTTTCAGTTCTTTTCCCAATTTGCAGGCAGCGTTGCAAATATTCCATTCATCATAATTGATCGCTGAAAAAGTTTTATACTCCTTAATGCGAATCGGATAAAGATGGCAGGAAATCGGTTTTTGCCAATCTACGGCTCCCGCTTCAAAAGCCTTTTCGATGCCGCATTTCGTGATTCCGTTTTCATCAAAAATCACATAAGCACATTCGCTATTTTCTACCATTGGCGTTACAAAACATCCGTCCGAATCGTCCACAACCCAAGTTCCTTGCTGTTCTATGGATTTTCTGCCGGATTCCGGAAGGAAAGGTTTTATTTTAGGATAAAGTTTCTCTAAAATTTCAGTTTCGCTTTTATCCAACGGCGCTCCCATGTCTCCTTCAACGCAACAGGCACCTTTGCATTTGCTGAGATTGCACACAAATTCTTCAGAAAAAATTTCTTCGGAAATCAGTTTATCGTCAATTTGAATCATATTGCTTTTGGCTAAAAGGCTTTTGGATTTGCCTTTGGATTTTTTTACAAATTTATGATTTGTTTTCGTTACGGAAACTTCCGCGATTTTCACTTGCGTGAATTATAAGAATTGAGGTATGTCATAAATCATCTGATTCTATATTTTAACATATTCATTATCAGTAATTAATAAGTTTTCATCAGTCGATTTATAACACTACCATATATATCAAATTAATGCATTTGGACCGGTTTATGCTCCAAATCATAACAAAACTCCGCAGAAAATCTTAACTTTGAAACCGCAAATGAAAGTTTTCTATTCTTCCATATTGTCTTTCATCGTGTTTCTGGTGAGCATTCAGAACTCGTTGGTGATTTTGGATTATCACATCAACCGCGATTTCTATGAAAGAGTTTGCATTAATAAAGACAAACCCGAAATGAAATGCCACGGAAAATGCAAAATGAAAGAGGAAACTTCCAAAAATTCCGCGCAAACGGAAATCATCAAACTCGGATTCGAGTTTAATATTCTCCCCGCAAAACACATCGAACTCCCGAAATCTACCATCAAAACGGTAATCAAAGAAAAATTCAAATATTATTTTTCACAGGAACATCTTTCCGGTGGCTATCTCGAAATTCTGCCGCATCCGCCGCAAGTTTTAGTTTAAAAAATCCATTATTTTTTCGGAAAAACAAATTTCAGCAAGCGTGTAAAACCTTAATAATGAGGTTGTTATTTGCTTTGCAGAAGTATTTATCCTAAATTATTTTGAATTTATTTCAGACAGACCGGATTTTAGATTAAATTTTAATGAATATCCACTTTGTGTAATAAGTGATATAACCATCTGATTTTCTGTATTTTATTCTTTTGTCTTGAAACAAAAGAACCAAAAATTCAAGGCTTGGAAACTCGGCTAAAATTTTAAACAATTTTCTAAAATTTCCGAAACTCGGGCGGAAGGATAGATTTGATTTTATAAGTTAAATTTTTGCCGCCACTCGAACACCGGAAATTTTTTAACGAAACTTGTTTAAAATTTCTTAACGCCTCCGTTTCCGAAGCCGTTTCCCAACATACAAAATGACAGATATTCAGAAAATTTTTAAATCTTTAAATAAAAAATCATTAATACATTTTACATTAATACATTAATACAAAAACAAATGAAACTTAAAATAATATTCGCCATTTTATCAATGGCTCTGTTTATCGTGTCTTGCAATGATTCTGATGATCCCGTCGCTCCTTTTGAAAACGAATTGGAAGGTTTGGCAAAAATCAAAGAAATGTCTAATGACACGCACATTATTGAACTCTATTCTCCGAGCGGAACTTTGACGCAAGGTTTTAATGAAGTTTCCGTCCGAATTAAAAATAAATCTACCGGAGAATTTGAAAAAAACGCCGAAATCAGTTGGCTGCCGATGATGCAGATGATGTCTATGTCTCATTCTTGCCCAAAATCCGAAATCAAAAAAGTATCGGCAAACGGAACTTTGTATCGCGGATATTTAGTTTTTCAAATGGCGCAAAACGATATGGAATTTTGGAACTTGACGATGGATTATTCCATAAACGGAACCGATTACGAAGCCGTTTCAGACCTTGATGTTCCGGTGAGTTCCAAGCAAATTGTAACCACGTTTACGGGTTCGGACAACGAAAAATACATTTTGGCTTATGCAGAACCGAAAAATCCGAAAGTTGCCGTAAACGATTGTGTGATAGGCGTTTGGAAAATGCAAGATATGATGAATTTTCCGGTCGTGAACAACTACACCGTGAAAATTGATCCGAGAATGCCATCGATGGGAAATCACACATCGCCGAACAATGAAGCCGCAAAACAAAGCAGTTCCGGCGGTTTGTACTACGGAAAACTCTCTTTGACGATGACGGGATTTTGGCGCATCAACCTTCAACTTTTAGACGAAAACGGAAACGTTTTGAAAGGCGAGGAAGTAACGGACAGCAATCCCGAAAGTTCGCTCTTTTTTGAAATTGAATTTTGATTTTTGGCATGTTTGCACGCAGATGACGCGGATTTGAGGGATGTAGCAACCTAATTTGTATAAACCAACTAACTTTTTGTAGTTTTGTAGGACAACAATTTCATTCAAAAAATGATGAACGAATATCTAAATAAAATAATCTGTGGTGATTGCTTGGCTGTGATGAAAGAAATGCCGAGCAATTCCATTGATTTGGTCGTTACTTCACCGCCGTATAATCTCAAAAATTCGACAGGAAATGGAATGAAACCTTGCACCACAAGCGGAAAGTGGGCAAACGCCGCTTTGCAAAATGGTTACAGCCATTACGATGATAATATGCCGCACGACGAATATGTGAAATGGCAACGAGATTGTTTGACGGAAATGTTTCGTATAATAAAAAACGACGGCGCAATTTTTTATAATCACAAATGGCGTGTGCAAGACGGATTGTTGCAAGACAGGCAAGATATTGTAGGCGGTTTTCCGGTGCGACAAATCATTATTTGGCGAAGAAAAGGCGGCATTAATTTTAATCCCGGATATTTTCTACCTACTTATGAAGTGATTTATTTAATTGCAAAACCGGATTTTAAATTGGCTCCAAAATCCAACGGAGTTGGCGATGTTTGGGAATTTACACAAGAAATGAAAAACGGACATCCCGCACCGTTTCCGGTCGCATTAATTGATAGAATAATTGGTTCTACAAATGCAAAAATTATTTTAGACCCATTTATGGGAAGCGGAACGACAGCCATTGTTGCAATGGGATTAAAAAGAAATTTTGTAGGAATAGAATTATCGCCGGATTATTGCGAAATGGCAGAAAAAAGAATTAGAAAAAATGAAATACAAAGCGAATTAATAGGACTACGACCTTTAACTTTATTTCAAGAAATAGAAGAATGAAAATTTACACAAAAGAGTCTTTAATTGAAGAATTTAAAAAGATTTCAAAAAAAGGTTGGATTGAAAATGCTCGACACGGAAACGCCGGAGGAATTGGAAATACATTAGAAGATTTACTCGGAATCGAAGAAAACAATTTGCCTATTCCAAATGCTGCCGAGTGGGAATTGAAATCTCAACGATTAAACACTTCGTCGCTGACAACATTGTTTCATATTGAACCTTCGCCAAGAGCAGTAAAATTTGTTCCGCAAGTTTTGCTTTTGAATTATGGCTGGGCGCATCAAGAAGCCGGAAAAAAATACCCCGAAAATGAGATGAGTTTTCGCCAAACCATTCACGGAAATTCACCAAGTGACAGAGGTTTTATGGTGAAAATTGATAGAAAAAGTCAAAAAATTCTTATTTCATTTGATTATACAAAAGTTGCTGAACATCATAAAAATTGGTTACAATCTGTTAAACAAAAAATTGGTTTAAGCGAACTCAATCCGCAACCATATTGGGGATTTGATGATTTGGCAAGCAAAGCGGGAACAAAATTACTGAATTGTTTCTATGTTCAAGCAGAAGTAAAAAGAGAAGGCGACAAGGAATTTTATCATTACTCCAAAGTTCAAATGTTGCAAAAATTCAACTTTGATGGATTTTTAGACCAAATTGAAAAGGGTAATATTCTCGTAGATTTTGATGCGCGAACAGGACACAATCACGGAACGAAATTTAGAATGAGACAAAATTGTCTGCCGGAATTATATCAAACTGTGAAAACAATAATTTGACGAAAAAAGTCTGCCTACAATCATTTTAACAAGTTTTATTACGCTGATTATCAACAATATAAATCTGCGTCATCTGCGTGCTTATTTCGTGCTTACCATTAATAAAAATTTCCAAAAAATGAAATCTGAAAGATTGGCTACGCCGAACCACTTTGTTAGGTTTCGCCGATTTCTTTAAAAATAATAGAAACAAAAAATGAAAAAAACAATTTTGTCGGTTTTTGCCATTTTAGCATCATTAAAAATGCAGGCTCAAACTCAAAATGATTCCATAAAATATTCTGATATTCAAGAAGTTATCGTTATCGGAACGACGAATATTTCCAATAAAGAATCCAAACCTTTGAGTTCGATTGACGAATATTTGCAGAAATCGCCGCAAGTGGAAATGATTCGCCGAGGTTCCTACGCTTGGGAACCGATAATTAATAATATGGCGACCGAACGAACTTTGATAACCATTGACGGAATGCGGATTTTCGGCGCGTGCACCGATAAAATGGATCCGATAACTTCTTATGTGGAAATCTCAAATCTCAGTTCGGCTACGGTTACGAGTGGCGAACAAGGTTCCTGCCACGGAAGTTCCATCGGCGGTTCCATTGATTTGGCGCGAAAACATTGTGGTTTCGGAGAAAAAAAGTGGGATTTCAACATCAATTCCGGTTTTGAAAGCGTCAATTTGCAGAAAATTATGGGCGGCGGAATCAGTTTTAAAACTCAAAATTTTTATACGGACGTGGATTTTATGTCGAGAAACGCAGATAATTACACCGCCGGAAATCACATCGAAATCCCGTTTTCGCAATTTCATAAAATTAATTTTTCCGGAATTTCGGGCGTAAAATTCAGTGAAAACAAATTGCTGGAAATTTCCGTAATCTACGATAAAGCCACAGATGTGGGATATCCCGCTTTGCCGATGGATGTTTCGCTTGCCGAAGCCGTCATCATTTCACTGAAATTTCAATATCATCCGGCGCAAAAAAAATTGAAAAATTGGGAAACCAAAATTTACTACAACCACATCACGCACAGAATGGACGACACGAAACGCCCTGCTGTTCCCATTCACATGGATATGCCCGGCTGGAGCACGACTTACGGCTATTATTCCAAATTGAATTTTGAATTTAAAAATCAAAATATCTTGTTGAATATCAATGGTTTTGCTAATAAATCTTTGGCAAATATGACGATGTATCCCGAAAATCCTAACGAAAATCTGATGTTTATGCTCACTTGGCCCGATGTAAAAACGTTTTATCAAGGCGTATTTTTGGAGGATGTTTTCGCGCTGAATCGGCTATCTACGTTAAAAATTTCAGGTTCCGCAGGTTTTCATTTTAATAAAATCGACAGCGAATTTGGGTTGAACAGTTTGCAAATATTTTATCCCGAGATGAAACCCGAAAAAAGCCGATTTTTGAAAAGTTTGGGATTGAACTACGATTTCTCCGAAAACGCTTTTGAAGCGGGTTTGGGAATCGGCTACAGCGAAAGAGCACCTTCAGTTTCAGAGGCTTACGGATTTTATCTTTTTAATTCCGCCGAGAAATACGATTATATCGGAAATCCCGATTTGCAAAACGAAACGGCGTTGGAAGCGAACGCTTATTTGGGCTTTAAAACGAAAAAATATTCGGCGAAAATCACGTCCTCTTTTTTCAAGATTTCAAATTTTATCGTGGGAAAATATCACCAAGAATATGCGCCGATGACAATTGGAGCAAACGGCGTGAAATTGGTTTCGACATTAGATTTTGCTACGATTTTCAATATCGCTTTGGATTCGGAAATTAAATTGATGGAATTTTTAAAATATTCATTACAAATCACTTACAGCAGAGGAAAAGATTTTGAAAACGCAAATTTGCCGTACATCAGTCCGCTTTCTTATCGCTCGGCTTTGAGTTTCGATAAAAGCAATTTCACTTCCGAAATTTCGATTTTTGGAAACGGCACGCAAAACGATTTCAGCCCCGATTACGGCGAAACGCGAACTCCGGATTTTGCGATTTTAAATGCGAGTTTCGGCAAAAAATTCGTGTATGAAAACATGAAAATATCCCTAAAAATCGGCGTTGAAAATATATTCGACAAATACTATACCGCCTATTCCGATTGGAACAAAATCCCGCGCGCCGGTAGAAATTTTTTTATGAATTTGGGATTTGAGTTTTAGTTTTGAGGTTTACAAATTGCTCCGCAATTTTTGTATTTTCTAAAACACATCCACTGAAAAGCTAAATGACAGATACGGATACATTAATTATTGATAATGAGTACATTAATCATCGAATCAAAAATTTCTGACACTATCAAGAAATCAAAGGATTACAAAATGTACAACAGGCTTCAAGTATAAACCGAATAAAGAAGAAGAAACTTTATTTAAATAAAATTTCCGATTCCCGAAATTGAAATAATTATTTCCGTATTTTTGGAAAAATTAAAAATAATGAATAGCGAAGATAAAAAGAAAGCGCTCGCTCTCGCGCTCGAAAAATTAGATAAAACCTACGGAAAAGGAACGGTGATGACTTTGGGAGACGATTCCGTGGACACTTCCATCGAAGTGATTCCGTCCGGTTCGGTTGGTTTGGATTTAGCACTTGGAGTTGGCGGATATCCGCGAGGAAGAATCGTGGAAATCTACGGTCCGGAATCTTCGGGAAAAACCACGCTCACTTTGCACGCCATTGCCGAAGCGCAAAAACAGGGCGGAACCGCGGCGTTCATTGATGCGGAACACGCTTTCGACAGACATTATGCCGCAAAATTGGGAATAAAACTCGATGAACTCATCATTTCGCAGCCGGACAACGGCGAACAGGCGTTGGAAATTGCGGACAATCTCATCCGTTCCGGAGCCATTGATATTGTGGTGATAGATTCCGTAGCCGCGCTCACGCCGAAAGCAGAAATCGAAGGCGAAATGGGAGATTCCAAAATGGGGCTTCACGCAAGATTGATGTCGCAAGCATTACGAAAATTGACGGCAACGATTTCCAGAACAAAATGTACGGTGATTTTCATCAATCAACTTCGCGAAAAAATCGGGATAATGTTCGGAAATCCCGAAACCACAACCGGCGGAAATGCCCTGAAATTCTATGCTTCCGTGAGAATTGATATTAGAAAAGCAAGCGCACCGATTAAACAAGGCGATGAAGCAGTCGGAAGCCGAGTAAAAGTAAAAATCGTGAAAAATAAAGTGGCTCCGCCCTTTAAACAAGCGGAATTTGACATTATGTACGGCGAAGGCATTTCCAAAGTCGGAGAAATTATTGATACTGCGACAGATTTGGGAATCGTGAAAAAAAGCGGTTCATGGTTCAGTTATGGCGATACAAAACTAGGACAAGGCAGAGATGCCGTAAAAGACGTGCTGAAAGACAATCCGGAACTTACTGAAGAACTCGAACAAAAAATCAAAGCACAGATTAAAGTGAAATAATCATATAGATTTTATTGATTTTTTTAATGTCAATCATGGATTGTCCGTAATTTTATTTTCTTGGTTTTATGTTGTTAGATATTGATACTCAAAAACAAAATTGATTCTTATTTTAAATTTTCGGAATGAAAGTATCAGATTTTCAAAATTTCTAACTCAAAATCCGGCTCAAAATAATTTTATCAAATTCTTCTTTTTTATCAATATTCACGTTGATAGGCAAATAATAAATAATTTCTTGCAAATAGTCAAACGTTTTTAAACGCACATAATCTTTTTCAGTGGTGAGTAACAATTTGTATTCGCCGAGTTTTTTATATTCGGAAATAATATTTTTAATATCATCTTCAGTGAAATTGTGATGATCTTTAAATTTAAGATGTTTCACACGCTGCGAAAATTTTGAAAGATGTTTCAAAAGTGGTTTTGGATTGGCAATTCCGGTTATCAGCAAAATGTCGTAATACGCCAAATTGTTGTCCGGCAAGGATTTTTCTTTGGAATACACATTTTCATCATAACCGATAGACGAAAAAAATACTTTTTGATTGGGTTTCGGGCGAATTCTGGAAATATAATATTGCTTTATTTCTTCTGTCAGTTCGTCGGGACATTTAGAAACCATGATGATTTGAGCACGTTTTGCTCCGGCTCGGCTTTCGCGCAAATCTCCTGCCGGAAGCAGAAAATCTTTGAAATACGGATCATTGTAATCGGTCATTAAAATATTAAACCCGGGATTGATTGAGCGGTGTTGAAACGCGTCATCCAAAATCAAAACATCCAAATCCATTTCCTTAATCATTTTTTTAGCACCGAAAACGCGATCTTCCGAAACACCGATTACAAAACGATTTTTAAATCTTTCAAAGAGTTGCATCGCTTCATCGCCCACAGTTTTGTAATTGCTTTCGTAGTTCGTGATTCCATAGCCTTTCGTCAATCTTCCGTAACCTCTCGACAAAACGCCTGTTCTGTATCGTTTTGAAAATAAATCCGCCAAATACATTACCATCGGCGATTTTCCGGAACCACCAACCGACAGATTCCCGACATTGATAATCGGAGTTTCGAATGTTGTGGATTTTAAAATTCCCAGACTATACAAAACATTACGAATAGACGTAACCAAATGATACATCACGGAAAACGGATAGAGATACCATCTTTTCATAAAGTGCAAAAATAATCAATTTGAAAATTGTTGACTTAAAAATTTTTCAAGAAAATTCATCTTATAATTCAAATTAGTAATTTCATATTAATGTTTAAATGTAATATATTGATATGCAACTACATATAATCATTCTTTAATTTTTCGATTTGATTTGAAAGCCTGAATAATTTTATGTCTTTTTGCGCAAAATTATGAATATATGAACACTGTTTTTTGTCATCTCATTGAGAATAATTTTCGTAGTTTTGCATCAGATTATTATCTATGTTAATTATTTAATAATCAATGGAATACAAATCTTTTTTAGTCAGATGAACAATCTTTTTTATATCTTTGTTTTAAACTCAGAGTTTGAATAATTATTTGTTTATCAATGAATTATGACTTAACTTAAAGAAAATACATCAAATATTTTTATAAAAAAATGCGGATGAGTATTCATAAAAAAATTGTTTCCGAACAGAAAGAGACTGTTTTAAAGAAATCTTTGTAAATACACATCATTCTGTTTTCCTAAAATTAAAGATGAAACACGCATGACAAAATATTGACACACAAGCGAATGATTGTACAAAGTGTTCCATCTGACCGCTGAAAAAAATAAAATATAAACAGATGAAAATGCGCCTAAAAATTCAAAACCAAAACCCTGATTTTCAAAACTTTAACTTTAATTCCGAAGTTGAAAATCATACGTTTGAAAAAGATGGTTTGCCGCTGAAAACCGTTTATTCTGCAGAAGATTTAAAACCTGCAAACCTCGAAAAATCCGTTGCCGGAATCGCTCCGTTTTTGCGCGGACCGTATTCCACGATGTACGTTCAGAAACCTTGGACTATTCGGCAATACGCGGGTTTTTCCACCGCCGAAGAATCCAACGCATTTTATAGAAAAAATCTCGCCGCCGGACAAAAAGGACTTTCCGTAGCCTTCGATTTGGCAACACATCGAGGCTACGATTCCGACCATCCGAGAGTGGTCGGCGATGTCGGAAAAGCAGGCGTTGCCATTGATTCTGTGGAAGATATGAAAATTCTTTTCGACCAAATTCCTTTGGATGAAATCTCTGTTTCCATGACGATGAACGGTGCCGTTTTGCCGATTTTGGCTTTCTACATCGTGGCTGCTGAAGAACAAGGCGTTTCGCAAAACCAACTTTCCGGAACCATTCAAAACGATATTCTGAAAGAATTTATGGTGCGAAATACCTACATTTATCCGCCCGCTCCCTCGATGAAAATCGTAGCCGATATTTTTGAATATACTTCCAAAAACATCCCGAAATTCAATTCGATTTCCATTTCCGGTTACCACATGCAAGAAGCCGGAGCCACGCCCGTTCTGGAAATGGCTTACACTTTGGCAGACGGTTTGGAATATGTGCGAACCGGAATAAAATCCGGAATGAACATTGACGATTTCGCGCCGAGATTGTCGTTTTTTTGGGCAATCGGGATGAATCATTTTATGGAAATCGCCAAAATGCGAGCAGCGCGCTATATTTGGGCGAATTTGTTGAAGCAATTCAATCCGCAAAATCCAAAATCTTTGGCTTTGAGAACCCATTCGCAAACTTCCGGCTGGAGTTTGACGGAGCAAGAACCCTTTAACAATATCACGAGAACTGCGATTGAAGCACTGTCTTCGGCTTTGGGCGGAACACAATCTTTGCACACAAATGCTTTGGATGAAGCCATCGCGTTGCCGACTGATTATTCCGCGAAAATTGCCAGAAATACGCAAATTATTATTCAGCAGGAAAGTGGAATTTGCGATGTTGTAGATCCGATGGGCGGAAGTTTTTTGGTGGAAAGTTTAACAAAACAAATGATTGACGAAGCCATGAAATACATTGACGAAGTGGAAAATGAAGGCGGAATGACGAAAGCCATCGAAGCCGGAATTCCAAAAATGAGAATCGAAGAAGCGGCGGCGAAAAAACAAGCGAAAATAGACAGCGGCGAAGAATTTATCATCGGTGTCAATGCCTTTAAATCTGATTTAAAACAGCCGGAATTTGAAATTTTAGACATAGATAATACCGAAGTTCGCAGAAAACAAATCGAGAGATTGAACAAAATAAAATCCGAAAGAAACGGCGAAAAAGTTGCCGAAATTTTGTCCGAACTGAAATTCGCCGCAAAAAATAAAGATAAAAATTTGCTCGCTCTCAGCATTGAAGCGGCGAGAAATCGCGCCACTTTGGGCGAAATTTCCGATGCTTTGGAAAGCGAATTCGGGAGATATAAAGCCAATATTAAAACCATTTCAGGAGTTTACGCTATGAATGCAAACCAAAACGAATATTTTGAAAAAGCCGTGAATTTATCTCAAAAATTTGAAGATAAGGAAGGGCGCAGACCGCGAATAATGGTCGCAAAAATGGGACAAGACGGGCACGATCGAGGTGCGAAAGTGGTTGCCACCGCTTTTGCGGATATGGGTTTTGACGTGGATGTTGCACCGCTGTTTCAAACGCCGGAAGAAGTGGCAAAACAGGCTGTGGAAAATGATGTTCACATTTTGGGAATTTCATCTTTGGCAGCCGGACACAAAACTCTGGTTCCGCAAGTGGCGAAAGAACTGAAAAAACTCGGTGCCGAAGACATCACGATTGTGGTCGGCGGCGTGATTCCGAAACAAGACTACGATTTTCTTTACCAAAACGGCGCAGATTTCATCTTCGGACCCGGAACCAATTTGCCGAAATCCGCTGTGGAAATTTTGGAGAAAATGCTATGAATTAAAGGAAGCACGCAGATGATGCGGATTACAAGGATAAATGAATATCAAATAAATACCATCAAATGGGCAAACGGAGCCGATTACGCTCCTGAATATTTATATGAAATAGGTTCATAAAACAAAAATCCTTTCCGGTTTTTCCGAAAGGGATTTTTTATTTCAGACCGTAAGGACGCGATTCATCGCGTCCATATAAATCAATGCACCGCGTCCCAAATCAAAACGATTAGTAAGACGCGATGAATCGCGTCCCTACGAATCAAACCTATCCGTGTTCATCACTTTCACCCACGCTTTGGCGAAATCTCGCACGAATTTTTCTTTGTTGTCGTCTTGCGCATAAACTTCCGAATATGCCCGCAAAATCGAATTGGAGCCGAACACCAAATCTACTCGCGTTGCCGTCCATTTTGTTTCGCCGGTTTTGCGGTCGATGATGTGGTAAAGATTGTCGGAAACCGGACCCCATTTGTTTTTCATATCGGTCAGGTTTACAAAAAAATCATTCGTCAGAACGCCGATTCTATCTGTGAAAACACCATGTTTCGTTCCGCCGTAATTGGTTCCGAGAACGCGCATTCCACCGATAAGTGCCGTCATTTCCGGAGCGGTCAATCCCATCAGTTGGGTTCTGTCGAGCAGCAATTCTTCCGCATCCACCGTATAATTGTGTTTCAGCCAATTTCTGTAGCCGTCGTGAATAGGTTCCAACTCTGCGAAAGATTCTGCGTCCGTCATTTCTTGAGTGGCGTCGCCTCTTCCGGCGGCAAAAGGAATAGTGATGTTCACGCCCGCTTCTTGTGCTGCTTTTTCAACGGCGGCAGTTCCGCCAAGAACGATGAGGTCGGCAATGCTGATTTTTTTATTTAAACTTTGCTGAATTTCCGTCAATTTATTTAAAACTTTCGCAAGGCGTTCCGGTTCGTTTCCAACCCAATTTTTTTGAGGTTCCAAACGGATTCTTGCGCCGTTTGCTCCGCCTCGAAAATCCGAGCCTCTGAAAGTTCTGGCACTGTCCCAAGCCGTATTGATGAGTTCCGCTTTTGAAAGCCCGCAGTTGAGCAATGTTTGTTTTAAATCTGCAATTTCGGAATCGGACAAAGTATAATCCACGTTTGGAATCGGGTCTTGCCAAATCAAATCTTCCGCAGGAACGTCTGCCCCCAAATATCTGCTTTTCGGACCCATATCTCTGTGCGTGAGTTTGAACCATGCTCGTGCAAAAACTTCGGAAAAATAATCTTGATCGGCATAAAATTTTTCTGAAATTTTTCGATATTCCGGGTCTATTTTCAGAGCCATATCTGCGTCCGTCATCATCGGATTTCTGCGAATATTCGGGTTGTGAGCATCCACAGGTTTATCTTCTTCTTTGATGTTCACAGGTTCGTATTGCCACGCGCCTGCCGGACTTTTTCTCAGTTCCCAATCGTGGTTCAAAAGAATGTGAAAAAATTCATTGTCCCATCTGTCGGGATTGGTCGTCCATGCGCCTTCCAAACCGCTGACCATCGTATTTCCGGCGTTTCCGCTTCCTTGCGGATTTTTCCATCCGAGTCCTTGTTCTTCAATTCCCGCGCCTTCCGGAGCCGCACCGAGAACCGCAGCATCTCCGTTTCCGTGGGCTTTTCCGATGGTGTGTCCGCCGGCGGTGAGTGCTACGGTTTCTTCATCGTTCATTCCCATTCTTTTGAATGTAACGCGCATATCGTGAGCGGTTTTCAGCGGATCGGGTTTTCCGTCCACGCCTTCGGGATTCACATAAATCAATCCCATTTGCACGGCAGCCAAAGGATTTTCTAAGGTTTCGCGATTGTCATCGTTTTCGTATCGGTTTTTGGTTTCGGCAAGCCATTGTTTTTCCGAGCCCCAATACACGTCTTTTTCGGGATGCCAAATATCCGTTCGTCCGCCGCCGAATCCGAAAGTTTTCAAACCAACGGCTTCGTAAGCCACAGTTCCGGCGAGGATAATCAAATCTGCCCACGAAATTTTGTTTCCATATTTCTTTTTGATGGGCCACAAAAGTCGGCGACCTTTATCGGTGTTTGCGTTATCTGGCCAACTGTTCAGCGGTGCAAAACGTTGATTTCCGGTATTTCCGCCGCCGCGTCCGTCTGCAGTTCGGTAACTTCCCGCCATGTGCCAAGCGGTTCGTGCGAACATTCCGGCGTAGTTTCCCCAATCTGCGGGCCACCAATCTTGGCTGTCCGTCATCAGATTTTTCAAATCGTTTTTTAAGGCTTGCAAATCCAATTTTTTAAATTCTTCGGCATAATTAAAATCTTCGCCGAACGGACTTGTTTTCGTATCGTGTTGGCTCAAAATATCCAAGTTTAGGGATTTTGGCCACCATTCCATCACAGATTCGCCTTGTTCCGTAAGCGAGCCGTGAATAATCGGGCATTTTCCTTCGGATGAAGCGGTGTGATTTTCCGATTTTTGTTCGGAATTGCCGTGTGGAAACGGACATTTGTTTTCTTCTGTGTTCATAACTTTATGATTTTATTTGATTTTTTATTTGTCTTTGCAATGTCCCCGAGTCAAACTCATTAAAAAATGTTAATCTGTCGTCTTTTTTTTAACGCAAGGAACGCAAGGATTTTTTTAATGTTTTAATTCTTATTTTTTCGAAAACGCAAAGGCATTTTATTTAGCAAAGGTTTGTGTTCTTTTTTAATGCGTTTGACCCGATAATGTTCTAACTCTAACTATTTTATGGAATATGTAAATCAGCGTTTTACTGTGAAATTTTATGATAAGATTAGTGATTTTTTAAATTCTTCGGTTACGGGATATTTTTTTCCACTCATCGATTTTTCTATCTTCTCCCAATATTCTTCTTGCGTAAACTTCACTTTGCCTTCCTCTCGTTTTTCAATGTGAAACTCAAGTTTTGTCAATTTTAAAAAAGATTTTAACAATGATAATTCGGTTTTATTGTTTACCGTTACGATTATGGCTTCCATTTTTCTTTAAATTTTCACTACAAAAATAAGCAATTTCATTGGAGGGGCAGAAATATTTGAAATTCAAAGCATATGCCGCATCGTGAGGTTTCAAAATACTTTTGTACAGTCGCGCCGCGATCTACAATTCTTCTAATTTCTTTTTCAACAGCTCTATTTGCTCATCTTTTTGCACAATTTCCCTTTTCAACATTTCTATAAGCTCCCGTTGACTTTCGAGTAGAAATTCCGGAACATTGCAATAATAATTTCCGCTGATGCTCCCGTTATAACTCGATATGGTATTTTCAAAATAATTGGTAACATTTTTTCCGTCGTCCGTTTCTTTTATTTCTTCTACATCTACATCAAATAATTGCGATATTCTTTTCAATACACTGTCCTCTATTTCCAGTTCGCCTTTTTATTGGGTTTGGCTGATACCCAAATATTCCGCAAGGTCGTTCTGCGTAAACTTTTTCTCGTTTCTTTTTTTGTATCAATTTCGTTTTTACCATAACTGCGGCATTTTTGCAAATGTAAAAATTATTCGGGTATATTCAAATATATGCGGGTAAACCCGAATAGAAAAAATTTGGAAATGTGAAATCTCTTTCGATAGTTTTGGGAAATAAATTTTGTGAAATTTTGTACCCCGAATGTTTGTTGGATTTCATACCAAGTTTTAAAAAAAAGTTAAAATAATTACAAAACCGAATTATGATTAAAACAAACCTTCAAAAAAAGTTCTCAGATTTTGCAGTGCGCAATGCAAGAAAAGAAAACTTTTACAGAGTAAATTAAACCCGAAAATATCCGAATTAAAAGAAACGTGCTTCTCAGACTCGGGTATTTTTTAACAAAAACAATGGGAAGACGGTGTTTAAAATGAAAAATATATTTAAATTTAAAACTTTTACCACTAATATTTTACTAATCCGGTGATTTCCGAAAAAAGTGTTACATTCGTCATAGAGAGTTTTTTGTTCTATAAATTTATAAAGTAACGATGTGGAGCAAAATATGCACTTTCTTTTTTGTTTAGGATGCTATTGCCAAGAAATAAATGATTATTTTTGCTGTAAAATTTAACCATAATCAAAGGAAAACCATTGAATTTTCTTAGTCAAAACCACAGCCGCTTGTAAACAAACCGCAAAAAATTGTTACACTATTACACTAAAAAATTGTTACATTGAAATGAGTAATCCCGTATTCACGCCGTTTTCCGAAGCGGAATTGATACCGAAAGAAGAAAAATTGGAAGTCGTAAAGAAAGAAAAAAAATTCACCATCGGTGTTCCGAAAGAAACTTGCTTGAACGAGCGAAGGACTTGTCTCACGCCTGATGCAGTGCAAGTTTTGGTGGCGCACGGACACGAAGTTTTCATCGAAACCGGAACCGGACAAGAATCTTTTTTCACCGATATTCAATATTCCGAAGCCGGAGCAAAAATCGTGAAAAGTCCCGCCGAAGCCTTTTCGCAAGATTTAATTCTGAAAATCAATCCGCCGAGCGAAGAAGAAATAGAATATCTGAAACCCAATGCCTACTTGATTTCTGCTTTGCAAATCAATTTGAGAGAACAAAAATATTTCCTGAAATTGGCGGAGAAAAAAGTGAATGCCATCGCTTTTGAATTTATTGCCGATGAATACAAACAACTCGCATTAGTTCGATTAATCGGAGAAATTGCCGGCACGATTTCCATTTTGTATGCGTCTGAACTTTTGGCACTTTCCAACGGATTGATGCTTGGCGGAATTACGGGGGTTCGACCAACGGAAGTCATCATTCTCGGCGCCGGAATCGTGGGCGAATTTGCAACAAAAGCAGCCATCGGACTTGGAGCGAGCGTACGCGTTTTCGATAATTCTTTGTCGAAACTTCGCCGACTTCACACTTTGGTAGACAGCCGCGTTCCCACGTCCATCCTCGATCCGAAAGAACTCGAAAAAAGCATCAGAAGGGCAGACGTGGTCATCGCCGCAATTCCGAGATTGAATATGCCGCCCATCGTAACCAAAGAAATGGTGAAAAAAATGAAAAAAGGCAGCGTCATCATTGATATAACCATAGACAACGGAAAAGCGGTGGAAACTTCGGAACTCACCACGCAGGAAAATCCTTTCATCGTAAAATATGACGTGGTACACACCGGTTTGCCGAACCTGACTTCAAGAATGCCGAGAACCACCACAAAAGCGATTTCCAATTTTTTCTTGAGTTATCTCCTGAACTACGACGTCGAAGGCGGTTTTGAAAATATGCTCGTGAAGAAAAATGAAATGAAAGATTCTCTGTATATGTACAAAGGCAGACACACCAAACGAATGCTCTGCGAACGTTTTAACCTTGCTTATCACGATATTAATCTGTTAATCTTTTGATTCGAGATTCGAGTTAATTTCAAACCTCAAACTTTAAACTAATAATTATATTATGCTTCGTAAACTTAAATTCTACATTTTCGGATTGATTCCGGGTCTGATTATCGTTTTTTTTATTTTAAATGCAAAAGGCGCAAGCTGCAGCGGTTATCTTCCGAGCAGCCGAGTGATTGCAGAAACTTTAACCAAAGATTTTGAATATGCTCCGCTTTTTGAAGAAGAAATGAATCGGCTGAAAATAGACGAAAAATATCTGAAGGACAGTATCATCGCAAAAGGAAAAATAGATTTCGGCAGAAGCCATGCACAAAAAGAACCCTGCCCGGATTATCTGCTTTATTCCCCGAAAAAAAATCCGATTTATGAAATTCGATTTATGAAATGTGACAACAATATTGTGTTGCTTACGGATTTTGATGTAGTAGACTCTAAGTTCAACACATCAATTCAACGCTGAAAATATAAAGAATACTGTCTTGTTATGTTCAGAACAGGATTATTAAGGACGAATCTGTCAGGAATAAAGATGCCAAATTTTGTGCTTAAAAGCAGACACAGTTTAAAGCAAATCGGAAAAAACAAAGTTCCACAATCTTTTATTTGACTCCAAATCGAACTTCCGAAGTCATTCCGCCGTGATGCGCATGATGACGAATTTCCGGAGATTCCACAATTTCCGCCATAGAATGAGACATGATCAAAGTTCTGATATCGTCAAATTCCGTGTCGTTGGTTTCAATGATTTTTGCACATTTATAAAAATCAAAAATATTTTTTGCCATTTGACGCTCGTATTTGTCACATATACAAACAGATGTTGCAAAAACGTCCGGATCAATGTCATATTTGACGATTTTTTCCGATTGAAAACCTGCAATTTCCAAACTATTTGTGAGTTTATCCGTTTTATGCAATCCCACAAATAAACCGATTAAATTAGTAGAATTCATTTTTTTAAAGATTATTGGGTTAAAATAATGCGGTTAAAATATCACTTTTTTTTAAATCCACAATGATTTTTATCAAACCGCAGATTTTTTTCATTCCGAAATAAATACTTTTGTAAAAAAAATTTATGGAATACAGTGCTATCGGTTTGATGTCCGGAACCAGCCTCGACGGATTGGACGTTTGCTATGCAAAATTTTCAAAAAACGAAACCGATTGGAAATTTAAAATCCTGAAAGCCGAAACCATTCCTTATCCTGAAAATTGGGAAAACCGACTTCGAAATGCTATTGATTTCTCCGCTCCCGAAATCCTCGAACTCCACAGCGAATACGGATTTTTTCTGAGCGAAACGGTGAAAAAATTTATCTCCGAAAACCATATTGAAAATTTGGATGTCGTCGCTTCTCACGGACACACCGTTTTTCATCAACCGGAAAAAAAATTCACACTTCAAATCGGAGACGGAAGAGCGATAAAAATTTTGAATAAAATTCCCGTGGTCTACGATTTCAGAACGCAAGACGTTTTGATGGGCGGAAACGGTGCGCCCCTCGTTCCAATCGGTGATGAATTGCTGTTTTCCGAATTTGACGCTTGCCTGAATTTGGGTGGTTTTTCAAATATTTCTTTTAAGAAATCAGGGAAAAGATTGGCGTTTGATATTTGCCCCGTGAATTTTGTTTTAAATTATTTTTCGAATATTCTCGGTAAAAAATACGATGAAAACGGAGATTTTGCCAAAAATGGAATTGTAGATTTCGAACTTTTGAAAACGTTAAATGCGCTCGATTTTTACCAAAAAAAATCGCCGAAATCTTTGGGTTCGGAATGGGTGAACAAATATATTTTTCCGATGCTTTCCGAGAAAAATCCCGAAACGGTTTTGGCGACTTTCACTCAACAGATCGCCGACCAAATTTCCAAAATTTTTAATAAATTTAATTTAAAAAAAATCCTGATTACCGGTGGCGGAACGCACAATCATTTTCTTGTGGAACGTATTAAAAATCAATCTTTTGCAGAAATTATTATTCCCGAAAAAGAAATCATAGATTTTAAGGAAGCGTTGATTTTTGCGTTGATGGGCGTTCTGAAATTACGCGGTGAAAACAATATTCTTTCGGCGGCAACAGGAAGTTTTGAAGATCATTCTTCGGGAATTGTTGTATAAAAAAGAATTTCCCTTTAATTAAGAATATTCATTTTAATTAATTTGGCTAAAGTTAATTAAAAAGTCGAGGCTGTTTCGAAAGCATGTAGATGACACAAATTTTTCAGATTTACGCGGATAAAAGATTTTATAATAATCTGATATTCATCTATATAAAATCGACGTTTATCCACACAATCGGTGTTATCTGCGTGGCAAATTACTTTTAAGACAGTCACCTGTTTTTGAAAACTTTTTCAATATTACAATTTTATCTCCGGAATTTTCAAACCTAAAAATCACTATTTTTGTTTTAAATTTTGAGGTATGAACAAAAAAAATGTAGCGGTAGTGATGGGCGGTTATTCCGATGAATACGTGGTTTCCCTGAAAAGCGGACAACTGATTTTCGATTCTTTGGACAGAAATCTTTACAACGTATTCAAAGTGGTGATTTTAAAAGACGAGTGGTATTTTTTAAACGAAAACGATGAAAAATTTCCCATTAATAAAAACGATTTTTCCGTAGATTTTGGAAACGGAAACGTTCTGAAATTCGATGTTTGCTTTAATATTATTCATGGAAAACCCGGGGAAAACGGCGAACTTCAGGCGTATTGGGATATTGTCGGGCAAAAATATACGGGTTGCGGTTTTTACCAAAGCGCACTCACTTTTAATAAAAAAGATACGCTCGCAGTTTTATCGAAATACGGAATTTTATCTGCAAAAAGTTTTTACATCAGAAAAGACGAAGAAATTGATGCCGAAAAAATAATTTCCGAACTTGGTTTGCCGCTTTTCGTAAAGCCCAATCAAAGCGGTTCGTCTCTCGGAATTACGAAAGTGAAAGATAAATCCGAATTTCAAAAAGCACTTGATTATGCTTTTGCCGAAGATGATGACGTTTTGATAGAGGAATTTCTCAACGGAACGGAAGTTTCCGTAGGCGTTGTAGATTTTTCGGGCGAAACCGTGGTTTTGGGAATTACGGAAATTGTGCCAACCAAAGGCAAAGAATTTTTTGATTACGAAGCCAAATATGAAGGTGCTTCCGAAGAAATTACACCGGCGAGAATAGACGATGAAACCCGAAAAAAAGTGGAAGAAATTATGAAACGGGCGTACAAGTCTTTGGGAATGAGCGGTTTTTCCCGTAGCGAATTAATCCTCGTGAGCGGAACGCCGTATTTGCTGGAAATCAATACCAATCCGGGATTTTCGCCGGCGAGTATTCTTCCGCAACAAGCGAAATACTACGGAATTTCCATCACTGATCTTTGCGGAAACGAGGTGGAAAAAGCGTTAAGCCCCCTGTCCTCCGAAAGGGGAAATCCGCAGGATTCGCCGATTCCATTAAAAAAAATAAAAATGAATGAGGCAAATGTGGCAAAAAGTGATGGTTAAAAAAATTAAATTTTCCTTTTTAAAAGGAAAAAAGTGACAAAAAAAATAAAAAAAAACAAAACCCCAAGAACGTTTAGTATTAGGAATGTTTCCCCCTTCGGGGGATAGGGGGCTTATGAATTTTAATTATGAAAACCGCTGTTTTTCCGGGTTCTTTTGATCCCATCACACTTGGACATTACGACATCATCGAGCGCGCCGTTCCGCTTTTCGATAAATTGATTATCGCCATCGGGCAAAATTCGCAGAAAAAATATATGTTTCCTTTGGAAAAAAGAATGGAATTTATCCGAAATGCCGTTGCCCATTTTCCGAATGTGGAAGTGGATTTTTTTGAAAATTTAACGGTAGATTATTGTTTGGAAAAAAACGCCCAATATATTTTGCGCGGACTCCGAAATCCCGCCGATTTTGAATTTGAAAAAGCCATTGCCCACACGAACAGAACTTTGGCTCGCGGCAAATTGGAAACCGTTTTTCTGCTGACTTCGTCGGGAAAATCTTTTATCAGTTCCGGAATTGTTCGCGAAATTATGTCGCACAACGGCGAATATCAGTTGCTTGTGCCGGATTCTGTGAGGATTTGAATTTTTTCCAATTTAGAAACGAAGTGAATTTTGAATAAAATAATGATTTAAATTAAATCTTGATGTCCTGAAAAAAAATATTAAAAGAAAAACAAGGTGTTTTTAGAGATACCTTTAAAGAAATGTTAATTATTTTAAATATTTTTGCAACGAATTTAATACCTATAAAAAATATGTGCGGAATAGTTGGATACACCGGTTTTCAGGACGCTTACGAAGTGATTATCAATGGATTGCGAAGGTTGGAATATAGAGGATACGACAGTGCCGGAATTGTTTTGGACAAAGAACATTCCTCGTTTCAATTTGCTAAAACCAAAGGAAAAGTGGACGATTTGGCAGCGATTTCCGAAAATTTTAAAGGAAAATTCAACATCGGAATGGGGCATACCAGATGGGCAACACACGGCGTTCCGAGCAATACCAACGCACATCCGCACCTTTCCAACAACAAAAAAATCGCGCTGATTCACAACGGAATTATCGAAAACTACGACACCATAAAAACGATGCTCGCCGAAAAAGGCTACACTTTTCAATCCGAAACCGATACGGAAGTTTTGGTGAATCTCATCGAATATTTTATGAATAAAAATCCCGAAATTGATTTCCCGACCGCCGTCAGATACGCTCTGAACGAAGTTCACGGCGCTTACGCCATCACCGTAATGCACGACGATTTTCCGGGAATTTTGGTGGTCGGCAGATTGGGTTCGCCGTTGGCAATCGGTTTGGGCGAAAACGAATATTTCATTGCTTCGGACGCATCGCCGTTTGTGGAATTTACGAAAGAAGCCGTCTATTTGGAAGAAGGACACATGGCAACGATTTCTTTGGAAAAAGGCGTGGACATCAGAACCATTACAGAAAATGAAAAAATAATTCCCGAAATTCAGGAGTTGAAACTCAGTTTGGAGCAAATCGAAAAAGGCGGTTACGAACATTTTATGCTGAAAGAAATTTTCGAGCAACCGAAATCCATTCAAGATACGCTTCGAGGACGGCTTTTGGTGAACGAAGGCATCATCAAAATGGCGGGAATTTGGGACAATTTGGAAAAAATAAATCAAGCGAAAAGAATCATCATCATCGCTTGCGGAACGTCTTGGCACGCGGGATTAATCGGAGAATACCTCATCGAAGAGTTTGCAAGAATTCCCGTTGAAGTGGAATACGCTTCGGAATTTCGATACAGAAATCCCATCATCACAGATAAAGACATCGTCATCGCTATTTCTCAATCCGGAGAAACTGCGGACACGATGGCGGCTTTAAAATTGGCAAAAGAAAAAGGCGCGTTTATCTACGGCATTTGCAACGTTGTAGATTCCTCGATAGCGAGAATTACGGATGCCGGTTCCTACACACACGCCGGTCCGGAAATCGGGGTGGCTTCCACAAAAGCGTTTACGGCGCAACTTGCGATTCTTTCTTTAATTGCATTAAAACTCGGCAAACACAACGGAAATTTGAGCAATCAGGAATTTATGAAACTGATTACGGAATTAGACCATCTCCTCCAAAAAGTGGAGCAGGTTTTGCAAAGCACGCACGAAATCGTGAAAGAAATGGCAAAAGATTTTGTGGATGTCCAAAACTTTTTATACTTGGGGCGCGGCTACAATTTCCCGACCGCTTTGGAAGGTGCTTTGAAGTTGAAAGAAATTTCCTACATTCACGCAGAAGGATATCCCGCCGCAGAAATGAAACACGGTCCGATTGCTTTGATAGACGAAAATATGCCGATTGTAATCATCGCTCCGAAACAGGGACATTACGATAAAATCGTGAGCAATGTTCAGGAAATCAAGGCGAGAAAAGGGAAAATCATTGCGTTGGTGAACAAAGGAGACGTGCAGGTTTCCTCGATGGCGGATTATGTGATAGAATTTCCGGAAACATCCGAATGTTTTTCGCCGATTTTGGCATCGGTTCCGCTGCAATTGCTGGCGTACTACGTTGCCGTTTATCGCGGCGCAAATGTAGATCAGCCGAGAAATTTGGCGAAATCCGTAACGGTGGAGTGAAAAAATGCCCCCTGTCCCCCGAAATCCGCAGGATTCGCCGATTCCATTGAAAAAAATAAAAATGAATGAGGCAATGGGGAAAATGAATAAAGAGTAAAGACTTTCGTGTATTCGGAAAAACATTAAATACGCTAAAATTTAATGAGAAGGCGAGGTAAAAAGGTTGAACAAATCTTGAAAATCGGATTGTTTGTCTAAATGCAATTTCCTTTTCAAATCTCTTTTGTTGCTGACCACAGTGTTGTAGCTCACGTTCAGTTCGTTGGAAATTTCCTTGTTGTTTTTTTTCAGATAGATGTAGGCGCAATAGCGTAAATCGAGGTTGGTGAGTTTGTTCGGGGCGGCTTTTTCTTTTAGAAATTCAAAAAAATCGGGATGTATGCCGCCGAAAATTTTCTCGAAATCGGAATTAGGATTTGTCGTTTTTAAAATCGGTATGCACTAATTTATGGACTTCCTTATCGGTAGATTTTTGCGTGATTTTCTCTAACGTTTCGTTCTTTTTTATCATTTGTAAATTAGTGGAAACCATTCTTTTTTGTGCGATTTCTTTTTCATATTCCGATAATTTTGCTTTTTGTTCGGCATTTTTCTTTTCCAATTTCAGCCTCAAGTTTCGGCGATTGAAAATAATGGCTAAAAAAATCAAAAAAACTATTACTGAAGAGCCAATCACGAGATAAAGTACACTTCTGGTTCTGAACAGGGCAAGTTCGGCGTTTTTTTTCTCGGTTTCAAATTTCACTTCGGCGAGTTGACGTTGCTCTTCTGTTTTGCTATTGATGAGTTCTCTGTAATATTTCATACTTTCATTCATCGCTTCAGCCGCTTGCTGATATTGCCCCGTTTCTATATACAATTCATACAAATTTTCATAATCTTGGCTGATGAGTTCGGGGCGCATAATTTTGTCAAACTCAATTATTTCTTTGTAAAGTTCTATTACTTTTGCATAATTTTTCCGTTCATATTCGTCCAGATAATCGAGAATGAACAACGTTCTTTTGATGTTATAATTGCGGCTGTTTTGTGCAATTTTTCTGAAACGTTCTACGTATTGCTTCAGTTGCTCTTCAGATTGAGCATTAGGATAATCAAGATATATGTTTTTCAAAACAATAAGAGCGCTTCCGTAGGATTTTAAAAAAAGTCTGTTTCCGTTTTTGGAAATATACTGTTCCAAGCGTTCGACATTTTGTAAAATTAAATTTTTATTTTCCGATGCGTCCGGTGAAAAAAGTAAAAAGTTCAGATTCAGCATCATGGCATCGCAGATATTATCCTTATATCCTGATTTTTCAGCCGCTTGATACATTAGATTCAAATATTGTATCGTTTCATCTGTTTTATCTTTATGGCGATATCGTTCATACAATCCTCGATAAATATGATAGAGCAATCTGTATTTTTCGGATGATTTTTCCGGCAATTTTTCGACAATGCGCAGGGATTTAAAACAATCGTCATAATCATACTTTAAATCTGCCCGATGTTTTGCAACGGCGATACAAATATAGCCCCACGCTTGTGTTTCAGGGTCTTTGGTTTTTGGAATAAGCGTATAAATGCTGTCTATAATTTTGTAGGCTCGCGTGATTTTTCTGGGAAAAGAGTTCATAGTATTTGCCAATTCCCTGCCGAAAACGTAAATCATATACTTGCTGTCTTTTTCTTTTCGGGCAAGTGTTCGCGCTTGATTCAAAAGTTTTTTTGCTTCTATGCTGTCTCCCCAATCTACATATAGTTGCGAAAGTTTCGCCATCGGTATTATTTTTTCTTGTCGGGAAATTTTAGAATTGTTTACGATTTTCGACAGAGAATCTATTTGCATCAAATCACCTTGTTGTGCGGAAATCCCGATTGAAATGCTTATTGTAGAAATCAACAAGCATGTAAAAAAGATTCGGTTCATTATATCCTTAATTTAATGTTTCTTGCTGTAAAAGTAAAGAATTTTTTTGAATGAAAAAATACTCAAAAAAAATGCAGGCTAAACTCATTAAAAAATGTTAATTCGCCGTCTTTTTTTAACGCAAAGGCAAAAAGATCGCGTTCTTTTAATACGTTTTTACATTTGCTGAGTAAAACGTCTTTGCGTTTAAAATATTTTTCAGTCCTTAACTTGATTCAGGATTAAAAATTCTTTGCGTTAAAATTATACTTAAATATTTCGCAATTATTAAACATATTTAATTCCATTATTAAAAATATTTGAAATTTTAATGTGTTTGGCCTAAAAAAATACAAGACAAATACTTTTACGCATTATTAAATTACACGTTTGCTTTCAGATTTAGCAAATATCACAACAAAAGTATCTTTTTTTCGAGGTGACTTTTTCTTGGAATTACCACAGATTGTAGAGGTTACAAAAATTAGGAATTAACACTTTACCTTGTCAAAAACCTCTGAACTTTGTCATATCTAAAAGCAAACTTGATTTTTTCAGTAAAAATTTCTTAATTTAGCACTTTAATAATCACAGTAATTTTAACGCTTATGAAAAATTTATTATTTGCAGGAATCGTGGGATTCATCATCAGCACATCTTGTTCCTCTACGAAAACAGCACCAACATTCACTCAGTATGATTTTATGAAAATGAAAGGCAATTGGCAAATCACGTCTGTGGATTACGACAAAAATTACAGCGTAAAACCTTTTGACGAAGGTGCCGATGCGCAATGTTGGGTCGGAAGCCAATGGAAACTTGTCCCGAATAATTGGACAGGTTCTTACACTTTGAACGGCGACGGAAGTTGCCCGAGCATCACGCAACCGATTAAGTTTGAAGTGGTGAACGGAGGAACGCAATTTCAGTTCAAAAAAGTTGCCGAAGGAACCAAAGCCAAACAAAATACGGTTGGCTATATTTTGAATTTTACGAGTTTCGGTGAAAGTAATTTCAGTTTGGAAGACAATGTAGGAGGCGTGAAAATAGTTTATAACTTTCAGAAAATAACAGAATAATATTAACGAAAACAACAAATTATGAAAATTTTTAGCACCAATATTGCTGCAGTGCTCTTGTCATCAGCATTGTTGCTCGCGGGTTGCAAATCTGCCGGCGAAATGAACAAACAAGCCGAAGAAATTCGGCAAACTCTTCCGGGAGCAGATGTGGAAAAAACGGATGACGGTATTAAAATTGTAATGAAAGAAAATCTCGTAAATTTTGATACCAATTCTGCAAATCTTACCAATGTTGCGAAAACAAATCTCGACAAATTGTTGCCGGTTTTGACCAACAATCTCGACTCTAAAATCAATATTTACGGATATACGGACGACAAAGGGCAAGACGCATACAACAAAACACTGTCCGAAAAAAGAGCAAATGCCGTGAAAAATTATTTAGTTTCAAAAGGCATTGCCAAAAACAGAATATCTGCAATAGGAAAAGGCGAAGTCGACCCGATTGCCGACAACGCAACGGAAGACGGAAGAGCCGAAAATCGCCGCGTGGAATTTGAAATCACCGCAAATGAAAATGCGCAATAAAATATAATATCTAAATTTAATAATAAAAAAATCAGAAATGTTATGAAAAACTTTAAGAAAACAAACATCGCGGCGTTGTTGCTATCATCGGCGTTGTTGCTTACGAGTTGTGAAGCCGTTCAAAATGCGAACAATCAACAAAAAGGAACTGCAATCGGAGTCGCAGCCGGAGCCGTCATCGGAGGGATATTGGGAAATAATATCGGAAAAGGCGGAAACGCACCGGTAGGAGCAGTTCTTGGCGGAGTTGTCGGCGGCGTTGCCGGAAACGTTATCGGTGCTAAAATGGACAAACAAGCAAAAGAAATCGAGCAAACTTTGCCCGGAGCAGAAGTGGAAAGAGTAGGCGAAGGCATTAAAATTACTTTGAAAGAAAATATGGTAAATTTCGGTTTTGATTCTGCCGATCTCACCAGCGTTGCAAAAGCAAACCTTGATAAATTGGCTACGGTTTTAATCAACAATCCCGATACCAACATCAATATTTACGGACATACAGACGACAAAGGCGCTGACGCATACAACCAAACGCTTTCCGAAAAAAGAGCCAACGCCGTGAAAAATTATTTGATTTCAAAAGGAATTTCTTCGAGCCGAATGTTCGCAATGGGAATGGGAGAAGCAGAACCAATCGCTTCCAACACTACAGACGCAGGCAGAGCTGAAAACCGCCGCGTAGAATTTGCAATTACCGCAAATGAAAAGATGATCAACGAATCTCAAGGAGGAAATTAGGGAAAGCCCGTCCCGTTTTTAAGAATGAGAACGAAATTAAAAAGAGCCAAGCGAAGATTTTTGTTTGGTTCTTTTATTTCAAAGAAAAAGATATTAATCTGCATTACCCACTTTTCGAGAAGCATTTTCCAAAATTTCTTCATATTTTCCCATAATGATTTCTTTAGAAAATCGTGATTTTATGGAATTTTTTATGATTTCTCCATCGAAAGTTTCATTTAGAATTTCAATAATTTTTTCTGCAAATTTTTTATGATTTTCAATATCGGCAATTTCACCATTGATTTTGGGTTGAATAATTTCCCGGATTCCGCCCGGGCAATCGTTTGCCAGAGCATAAGTTCCACAAGCGCCGGCTTCTAAAAGAACATTCGGAAAACCTTCATATCGAGATGAAAGTACAAACAAATCCGCATTTGCAAAATATTGATACGGATTGTTTTTAATGCCCCAAAAATGAACATTTTGCAAATCGAGTTCCATCTTCATTTTTTTGTATTCTTCCTCCTGCGTTCCTGTTCCCAAGATGAACAATTCTATTTTTTCATTTTTCAAATGAGAAAAAACTTTCAGCAGATTGTCAATTCCTTTTCGATATGAAAGATTTCCAACCGCTAAAACTTTTTTGAATTTTTTGTTTTGAAAACGTTCGTCATCCAAAGTTTCGGATAATTTTTCTTCGATAAAGTCAAAATCAACGGGATTATTAATTTTGACAATTTTCTCGGGTTTTACTTTAATTTTTTCAATCAAATCATTTTTCATATCATCGCTTTGTGCAATGATTTTATAATAATTATTGTAAAATTTATAGAAAAATTTTATTTCTTTTCTCGTAACGTGTCGGGAAACAATATTGGTTTCTCGAGCGATGAATTTTATTTTTGGAAAAAATGGGATAAATGGTGCAAGAAACGCTGACAATTCTCCCCAGCCCGTGAAAACAATGTCCGGTTTTTCTTTAAAAAGAAATGGAATAAATTTGAATAAATAAAATTTTATCCTATTGACTTTCAGTATTCTAACTTTAATTTTTGGATTTAAAGATGAAATAAAGTCTCCTGTCTGCGTAAACAAAACCAGCGTAACATCGAATTTTTCCAAATTGATATAGGAAAGTATATTGAACATCATTCGTTCCGCACCGCCGTAATAATCTAAGCTTGGGATAACGAAAAATATTTTGGATTTCATAATTTTTTTAAAAATCAAGATATGGAAGACTGAAAAATAAGATTGAAAAATTGAAAAATCTCTTGTAATTCCAAAATCTCGCGTCTTGTAACTTGTACCCTCTTAACTTTTATTTTTCAGCCAGTTATAAAGAATTTCGTTAAACTCGTCCGGTTTTTCCATCATTGCAGCGTGTCCGCATTTATCGATCCAATACAAATCCGAATTGGGAATACATCGGTGCATTTCTTCGGCTACATCCGGCGGCGTTACATTGTCCTGTTTTCCCCAAATAATGCAAGTTGGACATTTGATGTTCGGAAGATCGTTCAACATATTGTGTTTTATGGCACTTCTGGCGAGCATCACGGTTTTTATGCCTTTCATTCTGTCATTCACCACTCCAAAAACTTCGTCCACGAGTTCGTCTGTAGCCACATTCGGATCGTAAAAAACTTCCTGAGTTTTTCTTTTGATGTATTCTTTGTCGCTTTTTCTGGGAAAACCATCGCCGAAAGTTCTTTCGTACAAGCCGGAACTTCCTGTCAGAACAAGGTTTTTAATTAAATCCGGACGTGTGGTTGTGAGAATCAAACCGATATGTCCGCCCATAGAATTTCCAACGATGGTTACAGGTTTTTTGATGTGTTCATCTATAAATTTTGCGACATATTTTGCGAGGGAACTCAAATTAGTGTTCAGAATATTCAAATCGTAAATCGGAAGTTGCGGCACAAAAACACTGAAACCTTTTTCCGAAAAGAAAGAAACCATTTTTTCAAAATTGCTCAAACCGCCCATCAATCCGTGCAAAAGGACCAATGGATATCCACTTCCTTCTTCAATATAATTGAATTTTCTTTTTTTTTTCGCTTTAAAAATCATAAAAATGGTTGTCTTTTCAAAAAGACGGGGCAAAGATACAAATAATGCGGAAATATGGGAATGGCGTAATTTAATGGTTGAAAGATTTAAATATTCCTATTTAAAACATAATTTTTTATTATCTCAAAACTCGAATCTCAAATCAGAACAATTCTTTACGAATAATATTTTGGCTTCTTTCGGGACCTACGGAAACCAGATATACATTGATTCCCAGATATTTCTCGATAAATTCAATGTATTTTTTTGCGTTTTCGGGAAGTTCATCGTAGAAACGGATTTGCGAAATATCTTCGTCCCAGCCGTTCATTTCGGTGTAAATCGGTTCGTAATCGTATAATTTTTCTGTGGATGATGTGAAATAATCAATAGTTTTTCCGTCTTCGGTTTTGTAATTCGTAACGATTTTCAGAGGTTTAATTCCGGTCAAAACGTCTAATTTTGTAATCACTAAGTTATTGATTCCGTTTATCATACAAGCATGTTTCAGGGAAACCAAATCCAGCCAGCCTGTTCTTCGCGGTCTTCCGGTAGTGGCTCCGAATTCGTGTCCGATTTTTCGGATTTTTTCGCCCAATTCATCATCTAATTCCGAAGGAAACGGTCCGTTCCCGACTCTTGTGCAATAGGCTTTTGCAACGCCGATTAAATTTTGCAAACTCGTCGGCGGAACTCCGGCTCCGGTGCAAACTCCGCCTGTGGACGGCGACGAGGAAGTTACATAAGGGTATGTTCCGAAATCAATGTCGAGCATCAAGGCTTGCGCGCCTTCAAACAAAATATTTTTTCCGGATTTTATGGCTTCGTTCAGTTCCAATTCCGTATCTATAATTCTGGTTTTCAATTGGTTGCCGATTTCCAAATATTCATTATAAATTTCATCAAAACTTAAAGTCGGTTTCCCGAAATATTTCTCGAAAAGTGCATTTTTTATTTTTAAATTTTTCTGAATTTTATCGCGCAAAATTTCCGGATTCAATAAATCTGCCATTCGGATTCCGACCCTCGCAATTTTATCTTCATAACAAGGTCCGATTCCTTTTTTTGTAGTTCCGATTTGTGTTCCGCCCTGTTCTTCTTCGCGATAAGTGTCCAACAAAATATGGTAAGGCATAATCACGTGCGCTCTTTTGCTGATGAAAACATGATTGGTTTTCAGACCTTTATCTTCAATTTGCGAAATTTCTTTGATGAAAGATTTCGGATTCACGACCACTCCGTTTGCGATAAAACATTTTCCCGGACTTTGCAAAACACCCGAAGGAAGCAAGTGCAAAACAAATTTCTCGTCTCCGGCGTAAACGGTGTGTCCGGCATTGTCGCCGCCCTGAAAACGCACGACATAATCTGATTTTGTCGACAAAACATCTGTGATTTTTCCCTTTCCTTCGTCTCCATATTGAAGACCGACAACAACGTAGGTGGACATAAAAATTTGCTTTTTTAGAATATACAAAAATACGGATTTTTGGTTAAGGTTTTGTCTTGAAATTCAATATGCAGGGCAAACTCATTAAAAAATGTTAATCCGTCGTCTTTTTTTTATGCAAAGTTCACCATATTTTTATCTTGATTTTTCGAAAACGCAAAGGCATTTTATTTAGCAAAGTCTTGTGTTCTCTTAATGCATTTTTCCGGTTGCAGAGTGAAATCTTTGCGTTTAAAATATTTTCAAACCTTTTTAAAAATTCTTTGCGTTAAAATCATACTTAAATATTTGATAATTATTAAAAATATTTAATTTATCTATTGTAAAAATTTAAAATTTTAATGAGTTTGACCTGTTAAATTGTGATTCACAAACCAATGAAAAATCATCACATTTTCCATTAACTCCGCTTATAAACGTCATTGAAAGGAATGCGCATTCTTTCGCCCCAAATTCCGTCGGATTTTCTGATTCCGCAAGAAACTACCATATTGATTTCCGCACGGAAAGGAAGTTTTAATATTTTTTTCACTATTCTGCTGTCGAAACCTTCCATCGGACAAGTATCATAACCGATTTCAGACATTGCCAACATAAATGTTTGTGCTGACAAAGCGCAGGTTTTATGCACCACAACACGCATATCGCTCTCGGATATTTGATACATTGTCGGTCTGAAAAATCCGATTAAAACAGCGATTAATTTTCTAAAAAAACCGAAAATTCCGAAAAATTTTGAATAAAAAATAGGCATTACGGTTCCATAATATTGTCTCCAGCGTTTAATTCTTTTCTCGTGTTTTTGTTGCGGACTATTTTTCAAAACATTTTGAGTTTCCAATTCCAACATTTTTTTTGCCCGCGAACGATACAAATCTTGTCTCGTTACAAAAACTACCATTTGTTGAGCCGTTTTTGCAGATGTTTGGTCGAGGCAGGCACGAGAAAGTTTTTCTAAAATTTCGGGATTTGTAATGTGGTAAAATTCCCAAAGCTGCATATTGGAAGAATTTGGAGCGAGCGTTGCCAACTCTATGCACGATTTCACTTTTTCCGAATCCAGCGTTATATTTTCATCATAATGCCGAACAGAACGGCGATAATTCACGATTTCTTTGAAAGTCATTTTTTTTTATTTCAGGCAAATTTAGTTTTTTTCAAAATTTGTCTCATTCTCAAATCACAACAACCTCTCATCTACAAAATTCGGTAAGGTAACTTTCAGGTTTGGTTCTGCTTTCATTGCGCGTTTTATGGCAAAAATTGCACCTTCGTTTCTTGCCCAACTTCTTCGCGAAATGCCGTTGTTCACATCCCAAAAAAGCATGGATTTTAATTTTTTGTCGGTTTCATCGGTTCCGTCAAGCAACATTCCGAAACCGCCGTTGATGACTTCGCCCCAGCCGATGTGAGTGGGAGTTTTGAAAGTAAAGTTGCCAATATTGAAAGTGAAGTTACTAATTTTGAAAACCCTTTCGATAATTTTGAAAACCTCTTTACTAATATTGAAATTACGGATGGTGGTTTTGAAAGCTCCTACGCTAATTTTTAACTTTCCTACACTAATTTTGAAAACACCTTTGATAATTTTGAAACATACTTTGGTAATTTTGAAACATACTTTAGTAATTATAAAATTGGGGATGATAGCGACAAAGGTAGTTGTAGGCGGAACTGAAAAATTTCCCGCAGATGACACGGATTTTTACCGGTTTTTGTGATAGGGTTTCTGAAAATAGAAAAATCCTCCGAAGTTTGGAGGATTTTGGTTAATATTTCTCCGGAGCCAAAAGCCATTAGCAAAATTAATCCGGATTATCCGTATATTTCTCGTAAACTGCCGTAAGCACTATGTTTGTCCAGCAATCCGGGTAGTTTTCCGGAGTTTCTGTGTAGCGGTGCAGCATAGTAACTTTTATCTTCATATCCGGCAGGATTTCCATATTGGTTACGATTGGGGCAGTTCTGGTATCAATATCTTCCGGAAAAAGAGGTATATGTACAAAAGACGGAGGGTTTGCTTCGTATTCTAAAACATTGATGTCTCTGTTGTATTTAAAAATTCTTCCCGAAAATGGTAGAGGAGTATAACTAATATCATAATCATTAAATTGCGGATAAAAATTCGCAGTAAGCACCGAACCGTAAAAAGAAAGTGATTCTTTAACTTTAAGGATTTTACTGGGAAAATTACCATTAGAATAAGCAAAATCTAATTCCTGTAACATATCAGTAGAGGCGGTCCCATCATGATTCAAATCCAAAGAAATATCGGAAGTTAGTGCTACCAAATTGTATTTTCCTTTTAGCATATCAGCATCGTTTGGTTTTTCATCATCCGAGCAGGAAAAGATGAAAAGAAATGCTGTAAGTATAATTATATATTTTTTCATTTTTTCTAAAATTAAAATTTGCACCCGTATTTTTTAGGCGCGGGTGCAAGTATATTAAACATTTTAAATTAGCCAAAAACCTAATTCTCATCCGAAAGTTCGAAAGGTGCGTTTTGGAAAGATTTTATTAATACACCATTTTCGTAAGCGTTTAAATTTATGGTTCCTTTTGTAACTTTGTGTCCGTCAATGAGTTCATGTTTTGTAATGGTAAAACTTCCGGA
>JAITMJ010000104.1 GCA_031277475.1 Flavobacteriaceae bacterium | reverse complement strand
TTCTTTTACGGTGTCTCCGACTTTTTTGTGCCATTTTGCTACTTTTCCTTCGGTCATCGTATCGGAAAGTCGCGGCATTGTGATTATTTCAGGCATTTTTTTTAATTTGAAAATGAGATAATTTGAGAATTAAATTTTAAAATAAAGTTTGATAATCATTAAGAAGCATACGCAAACCCACTTATCATTTTGGCTTTTATACTATTTATCGGGGCAAATTTACAAAATTTTGCGGATGTTTAAGGGAGAATTTATGGGGCTACAGTCTAAACGCATTAAAATTTCAAATATTTTTAATAAATAAATTAAATATATTTAATAATTGCGAAATATTTAAGTATAATTTTAACGCAAAGAGTCTTTAATCCTGAATCAAGTTCAGGACTGAAAAATGTTTTAAACGCAAAGGTGTTTTACTCAGCAAATGGAAAAACGTATTAAAAGAACGCGAGCCTTTGCTAAATAAAATGCCTTTGCGTTTTCGAAAAATCCGGAAAAAATAGAAATCGTTGCGTTAAAAAAAGACGGCAGATTAATATTTTTTAATGCGTTTAGCCTGATGGGGTCGGAATCCTCAAAAACCAAAAATCTATTCTGTTGTGATGATGATTTTTTTGTCTCCGTTTATGGACTCAAAATCATCATCGAGTATTTTGGAAACATCATAATTTATTTTTATGGAATAATCATCTATTTGTGTTATCCAATCATGTTTTCCGATGATATTTTTTATTTTGTTTTCAAATTTCAGCGTACTTGTCATTTTCATATTAAGCTTGGACATCATCGCTTTCATCTGTTGTTTTTCGGCTTCGGTTTTTTCAGAAGATTCGCTGTTTCCTCTATTTATTGCGGAAAGCATCTTATCAATATATTCGGAATTAAAGGTTTCGGTATCGATGATTAAAATTTTGCCGTCCCAATCGTATTCTTTATTAATTGATAATTCTTCTTTACCTGAAAATATTTTGTAGTCGCTTTTTGTAAAACGTTCAAGTTTAATGGTAAAACCCGTGAGTTGATCACTGTCAAAATTAGATTTAATAAAACTTTTTTTGAGCATTTCTGCAGAGTCCGAATCAGTTATTTTATTGCCGTCTTGCAATTCTAAATCGTATAAAGAAGTCCACGTTTTGGGAAATTTATCAAAACTTGACTCATTTCTATACTGGCAGAATCTTGTGAAAAAGTGCTTACAAACTGCATCATCTCTTTGGCATCAATATCAATTAATGTTGTAGAAGAAGCATCTTTATAATATGTGATTTCCGAATTGACGGAACAGGATTGCACCAATAATGTAATAACAATTGCGGCGGTAAAAAGAATGTATTTTTTCATTTGATAATATTGTTGTTGAAAATTAAAATCAACATAAGTGCGAAAATAATGATTTTTAACCAATTAAATCAAAATAAATTTTCATCTGTAAAATATTGGATAATTGCTTTTTTCATTAATAGTTGTTGTTCGTTGGGTCTGAGTTCGGGAAGCGGTTCGGTTTGCTCAAAATGTGGAAATCCGTCTTTGTCATAATGCGAAAATTTGTAATATCCGAAAGGTTCTAAAAGCCTGCAAACGGCGATGTGTATCAGGTTTATTTTGTCGTCTTTGGAATATTCCTGTTTTCCGCCTCCCAATTCCTGAACGCCGATCAAAAAAAGCATGGTTTCCACCGAAACGCCGCTCTCTGTTTGAAAGTTTTTTGCAAAGAATTCTTCTGTTTTTTTCCAAAGTTCAATTTCGTTCATAGTTTGAGTTATGAGGTTCGAGTTACGAGTTTATATACATTCAAGGTTCAAGGTTCAATATCAATCTTTCGTGGACTTTTCATATTTCCCTCTCCTTCATCGGATTATCGCAAAAGCCTATTTCAAAGAGTTTTAAAGTTTCAACAAAGATAATACAACGAATCCAAACGCAAGCAAATTAGTAGATTGTTGAACCGCTTGTTGTACTTTTGTATCGGGTTGTATTCCTTTGCGAAAGTGATTAATACCAAATTAGATACGGCGATGGAAAGGTTTGTGTTTTGATGTCAAAATCTACACCCAAAAATAGATTTTCAGAACGGTGAAAATCATCACAATACTTCGGCTGAAACAAATTGTTCTTCGGGAAAATCTTTTTAAATGAGTTCGGATGTTGAGGTTTTTTCTTTCGATGCGATTGGTGGAAAATCTTTTTGTGGAGTGGAGTTTTGAGGGAATGAGGTATTGATAATTTCTTAATTTATCGGTGAAAATTTTTAACGGTTTTGAATGGATTAATGTTTTTATGACGGCTTTTAAAGTTCTGTTGGTTCTTCTGCCGATGTAGAAATTTGCAATTTGCCGAGTTTCCCTGTCAATGGCATAAGCGAGCCAAAATGTGCGTTTCTTTTTCTTTACAAAAAAGCGGATTTCATCCATTTCATAACTTTTTCCGGATGATAAAACCGGACGTGGAATGTCTTTAGCGATTTTAATGATTCTTGATAACAAAGTAGTTGCGGAAGTTTTAAGCACTCTGGCTGAGGAACGAATGCCGAGACCTTCTTTGGTAAATTGGATGATTTTTTCGTTGATGTTTGGTTTGTAGGCGTTGTGGGTGTAAAAATCTAAAAATCTTTTGTTACAGTTTTTGCAATAAAACTGCTGTTTGCGGGGTTTTTGTATGTCCGTTTTTAATGATTTTTGATGAGTAGCAATGCGGACAGATTTTTGTATCACTAACTTTGATACACGAGAAATGATTATCAAACATTTAGGTGTGAAATTTTTCACAAAAATAAACAAGAGCAGGGATTGCCTGCTCTTGTTTTTTGTTGAACGATATTTATTGATGTTGATTTACAATAATTTACGAATTTGAAATTCGGAATCACTAACTTTGGAACATTATCATAAAACGCAACGGGTTGTTATACGCGTAGCGGTAAGGACTCCAGCGTCTGTCTTTTTCTGCTAATGGGTCTATTACGCCCCATCTGCCAATATCCGGCATATAAAATCTTGCGCCGTAATCATACATTCCTGTCTCCTGTAATTCTTTAGAATTGTATTTATAATTCTTATAAGAACTTTGCCCAAAATTAGAATTATTATTAGAATCTAAAAAGTTCATACCAAAGGGATAATAATCATTCTTATCTACTATTTCAAGAATATTGTTGCTGTTTGCGTAGGATAATCTCACGTTTCCTAAATGGTCTTTGTATTGGTAAATATATCTATTTTCTCTAAAGCTAAAAAATCCTTCTGCCGTTGGTACAAACTGCAATATGGCACCGTTTTC
>JAITMJ010000148.1 GCA_031277475.1 Flavobacteriaceae bacterium | reverse complement strand
TTTCTGCTTTTATGGCTACGGTAATTTTTTCGCCGTTTTCTCGCGTAAGGTCTGTGATGATAACATTTGATTTTGCTTTTGTTCCCCATTCGTAAACGAGTATTGGATTTTGAATAGCACTTGCAAGATTTTTTAATTCGTCAGTAGTAAGATTATGTTGTTCGAGTTTTGCTTCTAATACAGATTGTTTTAATGTAATTTCATTTTCATTGATTCCTGCTGCTCTTAAAATTCCCTGTGGTGTTCCCAAAGATAAAACAACATTGGTAGGTAGTTCACCATTTTTAAACCTATCAAGGTCTGCGTTCCATTGTGCATTTGCTTTGGCTGTGGCAGTAACTGCTTGGTATGCTTTAAAACCGCTTTCACCAAAACGTTTGCGCATTGCGTTTTTGTCTATGATGACGTTTCGGGCAAGCCCTGTTGCTTTGAGCAGATTTATTAATCCGTCAAAGGCTTTTTTAGTGATGGATTTAAAGGGTCTTTGGGACGTTTTGGATTGTTGCCTTACTTGTTCGCTTTGAGTTTGGCTCGCTGTTCCGGCGACATTTTGGCTATCGCCTCCGCTCTCTTGCGTTCCGCCAACAACTCCGCTTGCGCTACTCTGAACGCCCTCATTTTGAGGTTGAACTCTTTCATTTCTTCCAAAGTCGGTTTCGTAGATTTCTCGGTAGTATTGTTCTTGTTCTGCATCGCTTAAAGAATGTATTGAGTTTTTATACTGCTGTCTATAATATTCAAACCTTACGTCTTCCGGCATTTGTTCTTCGGCTCTAATTTCATCCGCTAATGCTATTTCACGAGGCGATGCTTCCGCTTTCCACATTTCGTAAGCATCGTCTTCCGTAAACCCGAAGTAAGGGTCGTTGGCTTGGTTATACAAAGATAATATTTCTTCTCGAATATCGGTACTGCTTGAATATGAGTTTATAACATCTATCAATTCATCTCTAATTACAGTTCGGTCTAAATGCGGATTATTTCCCCATATTTTTTCAGAAACTGTTTCTATGGAGTTTGCGTTGTTTTTTCCAAACCACGCCCATTTGTACTGCTCGACATTATTATTTAATTCTTTTTTTATACTTTCGGTACTTACTTTTCCACCATTTGCAAAATACAATAATGCGGCATTTCTTTCATTGGTTGATGCAGTAAAATTCAATGCCTCTCTCATTCTTTTTGCATATTCTCTTTTGTGCTGTGCATTTGTTTTGTCGCCGAAAATTTTTGCCTTGTTCCAAGCGAATTGTGCATTGCTTACTCTTCGAGGAGATTGTGCCTGTCGAGATATTCTATTTTTTGCAGGTTTTGCGTATATGAAAGGTGTTATGATTGTTCCTTTCGGCGATGTGATATCTTCACTGCCGTCTGCATATCTCCTCCAAACAAAGCCTTTTTCTTCACGAGTTGAGATTACATTTTCTTCGAGCGTTTGATTTTCAGCATCTATAAGTCCTTGCAATAGGGTATCAAAATCTATATCGTCTTCTGTTAAGGTTTCTTGGTTTTCGGGTTGTGTTTCCTCTACATTCGTTTCATCATTTTGTCGAATGTTTTGAGTTGCTTGGTTTTCAGTGGTTTCATCGGTTGCACGTTGAGGCTGTAAAGGTGGTGTTGCAGTTCCCGAAGCGGTTTCTGTCTGCGGCTGTGTTTGCTGTGTTTGTGTGTTTTCATTTTGTTGTGAATTATTTTGTTGTTCGTTTAGGTATTGTTCGATTTCCTGTGAATTATTGAGGCGGAATTGTTCGTCTTCGGGTGTCCAATTAGTGTCGCCGTTTATGATTTTATCTCCTATTCTTTGGATTTCGGGAATGTTTTGTATATTTGCGGTGGAAGTCGTTTCGGACGTTAGGCGATTGGGGACTGTTTCGGCAGTGGGCATATTCGCGCTTCTATTCTCGGATAACGGGTTACGAAGCGTTTCGGACGTTAGGTTGGAGGTGGAGTTTTCTGCATCAGAACGCGTAAGTGGTTGTCCGATTTCAAAAGAGGGCGCATCCGGATTCGTTTCGGACGTTGCAGCGGAGGAACTTTGGTTCATCAGGTTGTCGGATGGCTTTCTTTTTTTGTACATTGTTGCCGCCGCAAGTTTATTTCTCCCGTTTCTTACTTCTTCAAGATAATATGTGGTGCCGTCTTCAAACTCCTTTGAGTATCTTATAACATCTAATCCATAAGAGTTTTTACCAACGTGTTCTACGTTATCGAATGCGTCTAATATTTCGGGGATTTTTTCAAAATCATTTTTAGTGATTGCGGTTTGTCCTCGTTGATTTTCTATTTTTTCATTGCCGTGTTCCTTTAATACGTGATTAATAAAATTACTTTCAATAACGTGTTGATAATCCTCTGTTATTTGGAGTCCGGTAGCATCGTTTATTTTTTCGGCACGTTCTTGTGTAACGTTTCCGATATTTTCCCAATCATATTCCGAGCGATTGTTTAGAGCAAAATCAAAAAGGTTGGATATTTTTTCCTTTGCTCTTTGCCATATATTTTGATTTTCTTGGGACGTTTGCGACTGCGGGGACGGTTGTGTTTCCGGTTGCGGTGTTTCTGTGGTATAGACTTCTTCGGTTTGGGGTTGAGGTTGTTCGTTTCCTGTTTGCGATTGTTGAGATGTTCCTCCGGTGGATTGTGTTTCGCCGTAGGTTGCGTCTCCTGCATCTAAAATATCGTTTATTTGTTTTATAACGCCGTCTCTTTCCGCTTTTAGCCGCGCCTCAAACGTTCCGTCATCATTTCTTATATCCGCGTCTAATTTTGCGATTTTTTGCATTAAAGGTTGAATATCCGTTAATGCTTTTGTGGTTTTATTTTGAACGTCCGGAATTTTATCTATTAGTTTTTTTCGGGTATTGGCTTCTTTTACCAATTCGTCCAATGTTTCTTTTTCGCGTTCAGATGTGGCATTGTCTCTATAAGCCTCCAATATTTGTATTCCGCCGTCAGTTCGCGAGAGTTCCGTCATCAGTTCGCTTTGGCTATAATTTCTGATGTCTATGGTTTTATCACCAATCGTTACATTTCTCGGATTCATACGACCGCCAAACAACGCTATGATTGCAGACGGAATAATGGTTGCGTAAAATGTGTCTTTATAATCGCCAACGGTAGATATTTGTAAATTTTTGTTTCCATAAATATTTGTGAAAAAATTGGTAAGGTCTTGTGTCAGTTGTTGCGCAAATTCTTCACCTAACTCCGAACCCGAAGTACTGATAATTTTATTTAATAATGACCTTGCGCCCACTAATCCCGCATCGAGCCTATTGTTCATCAAGTGTGCGACTATGGCTCTGCTTTCTGAATTTACCGTTTTGAGAAAATTGACATCCGGATTTATTTTTGAAAGCAATGCCGTTAAATATGAATTAAATCCTGCGTATAAGTGTCTTCCCAACTCTGATGTTATTCCGCCCTCTTTTGCCGCTTGGTAATTGCCGTTATACATTTGAACATACCAACCTGTAAAACCTGCTCTTTGTGCTTTTTGTAATGCAGTCAAGTTTTTTGTAATTTGGCTCGTTTCACCAAATACTCGTGTTGCCAACTTTGTATTTCGCAATGTTCTTGCTGTGTTTCCAAAAACAGTGTTTGTTCTTCCGCCAACTTTGTTCGTTACAAGAATATCAGTAGCCATTTTAGATGTGATGAATGCAATACCTGTATAATTAAGGGAGCGTTCCGAACTGATGAGTTCCATATCATAAGTGGGCGGTGCTTCCTGCGGTTTAAAACGCTTTCCGTTTGCTCCGACTTGAAACAACACTCCGTCTATTTCTTCATAAGAGTTTCCGTTGTATCGGTATTTATTTACTTCATTAGATATTCCTGCTATTTGAACGTTTCCAATGGTTAAAGGGTTTGAAAATTCGTCAAGTAAATCATTTGCGTTATCGCTTCCGAAAGGCGATACTACGATTCTTCCAATACCTGTCAATCCATCTTGTAAAGATGTGCCGACACCAAGTGCCAGATTACCCAAAAATATTTTTGTTTTCGCCGCGCTATCTCCGTTTCTTGCCCGAAGCAATAAATCTTCTCTTTCCGAATCTTCTTTTGCGGTTGTTACAAACGCGGATTCGAGATAAGCATAATCTTTTTCTTTATTTTGTTTTTCTATGATTGCCGATGCAAACGCATCAAGGTATTTTTCTCTGTCTGCATTTGCATTTTCTAATTGCGCTGTGTTTTCACCGCTATTGGATATTCTGTATTCCGCTTGTTCAAAGCCTCTTTTGCTAAACTCTAAATCTAATCTTTCCTGTTTGCTTCTCCAATCTAAAAACGCATTAAAAACATTTCGCCTCGCTCTTTGAGAACTTCCGGAAAAGAAGTTTTTTACGGCAGATGTGTCAAATAAATATCTTCCCTCATCGTTCATAAAATCACCGAAGTCTTGAACATTCTGTGGGCTAGAAAAATATTGATTATAAAATTGATATTCTTTTACGTCATCCTGTGTAAGTTTAAGCGCATCGGCATATCCGTTATTTATGGCTTGCAACATTCTTCCGTCATCAAACAAATCAGAAATGTATTGTTTTCCTATTCTTTGTTTTTCTTCCGGAGACAAAATTTCGCTTTGCCTTTCTTTTATGATTTGATTATAGAGTGTGTTGTCGTCTATATTCGGATTTTCTTTTTTTCTTTTTGCAAATTCAAGAGATATTTCTAACGTGTCTCTGCCTTGCTGTGTATATAGAGAATTTTTTTGTTCTTCCGTTAGGATGATTTCGTATTTGCTTTGTAAATCAGAAATGTATTGATCTGCTTCGGATTTTGGCGGGTCTTTTAATAAACCGGCACCTCTGTATAAAATATTGTCATCGTTTATTTTGCTGTTTATGGTATTGGCTTCGCGATTTTTTTCGTTTGCGTTTCGTACTCTCTCATTGTAGTTTTCTGCAAAAATGTTTTCCTCGTTCTGTGTGTTCTTTAACAGGTTGTCATCTTTTATTCTGTACAAAAATCTGCCACTCACAGATGCTGCGTAACCATCTATGTTTATTGTATCGGCACCCCATTTATTATTAAATTCATTATATTTTACTCTCTCTCGGATTCCGTTTTTTTCGTCTGTAATAAGTTTTTCATTGCCTTCATTAACAGAAATTGGATTTTCTATACTTCCTGCAGAAACGTCTCGAATTTTATCTGCATTAAATATTGTCGTTTTATTAAAATCTCTTGGTTTAATTTCGGGAATATCATCAATATCGGGTATTAGTCCGTGCCAATAATTACCATAATTTTTTCTTTCGGTTTCTTCCTGCTGTTTTATATAATCCAACATAGCATCTGCTCTTGGGTCTTGTCCGGCTAAAACATTGCTGCCTATATTAATTCCAAGCGGATTAATATCGCTGAACATTCCGTCTTGAATATCGGATTTTCCCGCGAGTGTTTGAATGCTTCTTTCTTGCGCAGGTAGTCGCTGAAATACAGCCATAGGTTCCCCATCTTGAAATATAACCGTAGTATCTTTTAAAGGATTTTGCTGTGCGGGAATACTCGCCATAAGTTTTAAGTCTTCGGCTGTAATATCATCGGTTATTGGCGGTGTAGCCTCTAATTCCACACTACTATTCGGTATGCTACTACTCGGTAAATTCTCTGTGCCAGAAAATTCCGTGTTTGTCGATTCCGATGCCGTAAAAGGCGTTTGGCTTATGGTCTCGTCTTTGAGACGAGACTGTTGGCTGTTTGCTGTTTGTGGAGTGGATAAAGATTCCGAATCCAATAAAGCCAAATCTGTTTCGCTGCCCATCGGAACGCTGAAATCCTGCGGAAATATCTCCTCCCCCGACCCCTCCAAAGGAGGGGAGAAAAGGGGTGGTTGTGTCGGCTGTGTTGTCGGTTGCTGATACCGAGTGTCTATTTGATTCTGCGGCACTCCCCGAAACTGTTCCAATATCTGTTCCGGAACTATGCTGCCTGTCGGGGTGGTCCGGTCTTTTTTTTTTACATCATAGATTTCATTGATTACAGAATTTAAACTTTTTTCTATAATGTTTCCGCCCTCGTCTTGGAGAGAAAGGTAAAACATATCTTCGGGGACATCGGGATATATTGCACTGTATTCTTTATATAGTTCTTGTAAATTATTCATTTTTTATTTTTTAATTCGTTACTGTTTTCATCTTTTTTTGGTCTTATAGTGTTTCTTCAGCGATGAAGAAACACTATAATTAGAAAATGTTATTATAGTCTTTTGGTCTTATTGGGTTGTCTGCGCCCGGTGCATTAAAATTGGTAATATTTGAAGATCTGAGGTTTGTTTTAGCGGCGTTTTCTCCCGCTCTGACTTTATCTTTATAGGTGTCCGGATTTATTCCGCGAGCCCGCAATTCTGCATCGAACACTCCTTCTCTTGTTGGTATCGGAGAAATTAATTTTCCGCCATATTCATCTATTATTTCGGGAGCAAACACCAATTCATTATTGTTTCTCCATAGATATATGGCTTTGTCTTTTCCAAGATTTATTCTGGTTACATTTTCAATATCAACAACTTTTCCGTCGGTTGTGTTTATATTCGTAGCCCATTCTTCAACCATTTTGAAAGTACCTGTCGTGTCCGAAACTTTATTTTCTTTAATATCCTGCCTGTTTTTCTCTATCTCTTGTTTAGTTTTTGTTAAACTTGCTTGCTCTATTGCTAAGTCTAAATTGGTTTTCTTTATGGTTGTTTTGTTTGTTTCATCTACGTTGTTGAGGATATAGTTTTGTGCGAAATCTACTACGCTTTCAAAGTCTTCTGCTGTTTTAGGTAGTCTTTTGGCGTAACTTGCAAATAGATGTATTGCTTCTACATTCGCTTTGTTGTATAGAGATTTTGCGTTTATGTCGTTGCCTTGACCCACCCAATCTTGAACTTGTTCTTGAATGTTTTTTGCGTATGTTCCATCCTTGTTTTTTGTAGTATCGAACCCCAAAAATCCCATTGCTTGGTCTCTTGCTTTTGCTTCGTCTGCTTTTACGGTTTCAATGTGTACTAATCCCGATTTGCGATATTCATCATTTGCGGTTGTATATTGTGGTGTGTATGTTTGGAGTGTTTTTAGTGTGTCGTTTGCCGTATTTCTTGGAACGCTTTCAATCATCGGTCTTGCTACCGCCATAGTTTCGGTTTGTTTTTCTACTTCACCGAAAGGATTCATTACGCTATTGGGAAATTCAATAGTTGTCATTCCGTATTCGTTTCTCCCTGTTCCGCCTATTCCCGATTCCAATGCGGTATATAAAGCATATTCGGGGCTGTATTCAAATAGTTCTCCTTTTGCTTTCGCTTCACGATTTTTAGTCATTGCCGTTTTAAAGGTTTCGCTATTAAAGTATATAGCCGCTTGCAAAAAATCATCTACTTCCCTTTGATAAATTGCTCGTTCTCTTTCTTTTTCGGCTAAATGTTCCGGTGTATCTCCGGGCATATTTATAATATCGAATTTTTTTTGATTAAGTCTTGATACTTTGGCGTTCATTTGGTCTTGCCATCCGGGTATTGTTTCTCCATATTTTAGGTCTATATCCGAAACAGTGTCGTTGATGGACTTATTCGCATCAAACATTGCCTTTGCTTTTGCTGCTTTTTCGGCATCGCCTCTTTTGATAAGGTCGTCAATGAACTTACCTGTGATGTCTCCTATTTTGCTTTCAACAGGTCGTAATGGTTGGTATGCGATGAAGTTTCCTTTTGGTGGCATTTGGTTTAAGGTTTAAGGTTCAAGGTTCAAGGTTATAATGGCTGTCCGAAAGGATTCCACATTCCGTTTAATGATAGCATAAATGGGTTTGCATTAAATAATGTTCCGTTGTTTCCGGTTACTTGCGGTATATTGAAAACAGCAGGTGAATTTGGCATTGGTGATTGATAATTTTGTGGTAAAGGATTTGCCGGCGATACTTCTGCGCCCGGCAGAATTGTTTTTAATGCTCCATCACCGCCAAAGGTTCCTTCTTTCGGTGTGCCTTTAAATAAATCGCCGCCAAATGCCATTGCCGTTCCGCCTAACTGTGTAAGTCCTTGTACTACCATATTATTGGCGTTTGTTCTATTTTGGTTTGCTGTGTTCAAGGCGTTTCCGAGACCTAATAAATCGTCTCTTTCTCTTTGTTCGGTCATTTGTTGGACGATTTGGTTTCCTTGTGCAATGAGTTGCTGACGTTGTTTTTCCTGCTCGTCGAGGTTGGCAACGATTTGCGCTTCTTGTGCGTTTTGCTGTGCGATGAGATTCGGGGTAAGCGATGCAATGGCACGGCTTCCGCCCATTGCCGCAAGATTGGCGGCGGTAGCCATAGACCTCGCTAAATCTTCACGTTGTCGGTCTGCCCCAAGTGTTGATACTTGCAACTCCTCAAACGGATTGGTGAGCGTTTGTCGCCTATAATTGTCTATTTGTTGCTGTATTCTTTCGGCTTCACGTCTTGCTCGTGAGGCTTGTGAGAATCCTGTAATGGTTGTTCCTAATGCGGAAACTCCTCCTATTACTGCGGGTATTGCTGCTACGGCTGCTGGCATAATTTTTTATTTGCTTTTTGCTGCTTGCTTTTGGCTGTTGGCAAGCGGCGGTTAAATGATTTTTGCTAATAATTCGCTACACTTGTTTGATGTTTCCGTAAGTCCGAGTTTTTTGAAATCGCTGACGAGGGCTTGGTTGTCCGTCCACGTGATTACATATTCTTTTCCTAATTCTTTGCATAGCCAAATGAGCATATTCAAAAATTTTTCTCTTGTGTTTTTCGGCAGTTTCTTTTTATAGAAAGGGTTGCGTGTTACGAATCCTATCATTGCCATATTGCTTGTATTCGGAATCCAAACGAATCCTGCATATACCGGAGTTTCGTCTGTTTGGTTGAAAAGCACCAATCCTGTTTCGGGGTACATTCCGACATCGAGGCTGTTTTTTTTCCAACCTTTTAGCCAATCGTTTACCATTTCGGCGTCTCCGGCATTGAGCCACCTGTAACACAAGTCTTCCTGTTTCATTTCTGCAAATATAATATCGGAATGGGGCGATGGCGTTTTTGCTTAAAAGCCCAGAAGCCCCCTGACCCCCAAAGGGGGAAAACCGCTAAAAACTAAAATCTAAATTTTTAAAAACTAAAAAAAACTTTAAACATTAAACATTAAACCTTAAAAATAAAATGCACCCAGAGAACGCTTGGTATTAGGATTGTTCGCCCCTTTGGGGGAAAGGGGGCATAAAAAACCCGCTATAAAATGGGAAATAGCGGGAATCAAAGAAAAATAATTTGCTGTTGGCAAATGGCTTATTGCAGATGGCAAAAGGTTGGGTTAATGTTATTTTTTGCTTCCGCATTTATGACAGCCGTTTATGGAGTTTTTGTTTATGATTGAGGGTTTTAGATGGGATTGTATTTTTTTCTTAATCCCATTTTTTGAAAGTCCTTTGATGTTTAGAATCGGATACATAAGCCCCCTATCCCCCAAAGGGGGAAAATGATTAGAGTTGTTATTATTGAATTAGTGTTAAAGTAACTTCTACTTTTCCGTTTTCGAGTGGTGTAATTTTTAATGCTCCGCTTTTAGCGATTTCATCTTTTAAAAGCATAACGGCATCTTGCTTTTGTTGTATTTCACTTCGTTCTTTGTCCGGCGTGAATGTGTCTGAAATTTTAATAATGTTGAACTTGTTTAATGTTTTTCCGATGAAAAAAGCAATCAGTCCAAAAATTAACATCAATACGATGATTCCGATGAAAAAAAATGTTGTCATAAGTTTGTTGTTTTATAAGCCCCTGCCCCAAAAGGGGAAAAAGCCCTATTTAATTTATAATTGTTTAAATCCATTTACCAAAAGCCTACTGCTTGTCTATTTGCGCTTCTTGTTTTAATGCGTTGGCGTATTGTATGGCGTATTCTTCTTTTAAGTTTAGTCCGAAATATCCCAAAACTTCTATGAATATGGCGTGCAACATTATCGGGTGCATATCTATATCTTGGAAATCTTCGTCGTCCGGATTAAATACTTCTGTTTCGTCAATGATTTTAATTGTTCGTTTTGGGGGTTTTATCTCTCTGAAATAAACAACGTCTATTTCGTTTATGGTTTTAGGCGATATTTTCAATAAGCCGTTATTGTAAGTGAAAACAGGGCTGCAATTTGTGGGTGAAAATCCTTTTATTTTGCCCAATCTGTTAAAAATATTGGCATCTGTTTTTTCGATTAATGCTTTGTCTGAAAAGACTTCGTTCAGCAAAAAAATATCGTCAATGTTTTCATAAAGATTTACCTTTCCATCAGCAACGGCAACATTCTTTTCTGCGATGTAATATTCTATTGCTTGCTTTCTGTAAAGTGCCTCGCTTCCATAGTTCGGGGTATCTTGAAATTTCATTTTTCGGTATGCCAATTTTCTGAAATCCGAAAACAAGTTTTCCTGAATGTTGAACATTGCCTCTTGCAACACAGAATTAAACCTCGCATTATCTACCTTTCCCATATTATTTTTGTTTAATACGGTTTGTATGGATTCGTAAAGGATGTTGATTTGCTGTTGGCTCATTGTTGTTGGCTTTTGGCAAATGGCTAACAGCAAAATGCCATTAGCCATAAGCGAGTAGCGACTTTATTTTTTTCTACCTCTGCCTCGTCCGCCTTTGTTTAGGGGACTTGGTTTTCTCGGGAGTGCAGGTTTTGGTGCAATCGGTGTTATCGGAACATCGTTTGCGGCTTCTTCCGGTTCTTGTGTTTCCGATTCTTCTTCGTTAAAATCATCTTCGTCGTCAAAATCATCTTCGTCTGTATCTTCATTAGCGGCGGCGGTTAAATCTTCTGCGACTTTATCTTTGGCTACTCTTTCAATTTTCGCCCCGATGAGTTGCAAAACCTCTTTACCGCTTCTTTCGTTGAAATGTTCTACGATAGCATCTAACGGAGATTGTCCTTTGGTTACGGTAGTGATTTGTGCGCCGGTATCTCCCCAAGCAATTGAATTTCCGGCGTTGGTTTCGATTACGATTCCTTTTGCAAAAGCAAGTGAGGCGACAAGTTTGTTTTCGTTGTCTTCGGATTTAAGAGCAATGATTTTTTCCGGCTCGTCTTGTGCAATCGCCATTATTTTAATACGCAATCCCTCAGTATCTTGGTCTTTAAGGAATTTGTTTACCTTGTTTCCGAAAAGTGCATATCCGTATTTGAAAAGGTTATCGGTTTCCCATTTGGCAATTTCTAAAATAAGCATAAGGTTTTCTGTGATTGCTGCGGATTTTTTCTTGTTTTCTTCAACGGGGTTGTAAACTGTTATCATACCTCGTTTCCAAAAAGACGTGCGTTCTAAAAAGTTTTCTACCGCTTTGTCGTTGATTTCGGTTTGGTAGTAGCGTTTTCCGTTCACGATTGTATTCACTTGTCCTGTTCGGAAACTTCTCTGTGTCGCATTGGCGTCTTGTTTTTTTTCATAAACATTTTCGTCGCCCTCGACTAATCTAATCATAGCAATCTTTTTATGTTCATCTTCGCCCTCGAATCGGGTTTTGAAGTTCATATTTGCTAATTTTTGGTCAAATCTGTAAATAGCCATAAGTAATTTTATTTAATTAAAGTTAAAAAGCCGTTGGTTCACCCTGTTAGATAATACTTTGTGTTGTTTTTTTTATCTAACAGGGTAAATGGCTAATAGCGAAATTCTATTAGCCACAGCCATTGGCATTATTTATACACTTACTCCGAGAATGAAGTCTTGGGGTCTGAGTACTATGGGGGCAGCTTTCACTTCAATATCTGTTTTGAAGTTTCCGCCGTGGATTTCATCGGTGGTGGTTCGGAATTTCCAGTTTTCTTTTTTGTTTCCAAACCAAGCAATGTTCAAGTAGCCTACTTGCATTTCTTTACCATTGATTACTCTTTTCAATTTGCCTTGCGGAATCATTAAATAATGATACCTTTTGCCAACGTTTTCACCGAGATTGTCGATAGATTTCCATCTTTTGAAAAGAATGGTTACTTCGCCGATTTTGAAACCGCCATATCCGAAGTGGAACAAAGCATTGGTGTTGTCTTTGAACGGATCAATGGTAAACTGACCGCCAAGCGGGAACAAGTCTGCCAACACCATAGATTGCTCGGTTGTGCATCTTAACACGCCGTATTTCACGTTTTGTTTCAACATATTTGCGGCAAGGTTTTTGGCATCTTGCAGAGTGGTAATCATTCCTTGATTTTTTTGTGCTCTATTTTCAAGAATCGGAAGAATACCCCAAGTACCTTTCGGGAGTCCTGTGTTTACATCAAGGTCAAATCTATGGTCAAAGGCAAAAGAATAGTCCATTTCTTCGAGAAGTAACTTTTCTTTATCCGCCAATCTTTCGGAAACGTGATATTCGCCGTCTCCGTTTGGATTTTTGAAAACCACGATAGCATCTCCGCCGTCCTCGCCGTTTGCGATTTCGGTTTCAATACAATATTCTACACACTGTGAATTTTTTTTCATCGTGTTTTCACGCTTCGGATTGTATGGTCTGCTTGCTACACAAGGTGCAAGTTCGCAATGTGCAAGGATGTTCCCCGTGAAATATATTTCTATATTTTCGATAGGGTCTTCACTTTCCAAATCTTCCCAATCTTCGCCTACGGGAGTTGCGGTAAAGGTTTTTCCGTCATTAGAAATTGATGTTACAACACCGCTTGTCATTCCGCCTGTGCTACTAAAAGCAGTGAATTGAACGCCTTGTCTCACGTTTGTCCAAACTGCCTCTGTTGGTCTGTCGGAATCAAAATCAAAAGCGTCTGCCGGAATGGCTGCGGGATTAATGGTAAAATCGTTTCCGTCTTTGGTTACTGCTCCTGCTCCGGTAACGGATGCGAGGGATTTCACATAAGCCTCTTCTTCCCAAATTACTTGGTCGGAGGCAACGGTAAATTCATTTCCTTGTGCCATAAGTTCAGCGATAAGGGAATCGTCCATTCCGTAATCTCGTGCGAGAATTACTCCCAACCACTTTGGGTTGTTGTTGAAAATCGAGGTCAGAGCCATTTTTGAAATAGGCGGCTGAAAACTATTTTTAAAAGGAGTTAAAAAAAACTCTTGTGGGGGTGTTATTAAATTTACTGACATTTTTTAAAATTTTTAAAGATTAAACTTTGCAGATGGCTATTGGCTACCTGCGTTTTGTTTTGGTTTTATCCAAAAGGTTGAAATGAGCCTGTTTCTTCGAGGAATTGCTCTACTGCTTCTGCACCGTCTCGTTCTGAACTTGCGGCATTTTGTTGATAGTTATCAGTGCCTACATTTCTTCTGATTTTATCTCTTGATATGCGGTCTTGCAATACTGCTTGCTTTATCATAGATTCTAAAATTCTGTTTCTTGTGGATTCGTGCCACCAAACGGATTGGGTTAAATATTCTTTTGTGTTTTTTAACTGTCCGTTTTCAAAGAAATCATTGATAACTCTACCTAAATCTTCGCCCGTAGTTCGGAGTTCGGATGAAAAACTATCGTCCGGCGTGAATTGAAAATCCAATGCGGAGATGTTGTTTTTAGCAAAGGCATCTACTTTTATTTCGGCAATAGAAATGGGAATAGATTTTACCTCGCCGACAGATTCATAAACTTTTTGCCTGTTGGCATTTAGCAATTTTTGATACTCACCCGCAGCATAGTCTTCATATTCTTTCAGGGAGTATTTTTTTGCGGGTTCAAACTGTTGTGTTTCAGTTTGGTTTTCCGATTTTGGTGATTCTGATGTGCCAAGCAACTCATTGACTTTTCCCTCTCGCCATTCTCTGGCTTTTTTGAGTTCGGATTCAAATTTTACTTCGCGCGACAATCTTTCTTCTTCGGACAGTGTGTCGTCTAATTCAAAATCGTCATCATCTCCTTTTTCGGGTACCTCCATTTTTTTTAGTTCCAAAGCAATCTCCTTTTCGCCTTTATTTTCTTTTTCAGAATAATATTGTTTGAGGAGTTCTTTTGGGTCTAAATCGTTGGTAGGCGTTTTAAGTTCCAAATATTCTTTCATCCCTTTTCCGGAGTTTGCTACAAACCGATTGTATTCTGCAACTTCTTCAGTAGCGAAATCGGTTTTGGGTTCTACTGCGGTTTGGGGTTGAGGATTATTATCCGTTTCCTGTGCGGGTGCAAGTTGTTCGCTTGTTTCCACATTATTTGTTTCGGCGGTTTTAGCAGGTGTATCTTCAAAAGAAGTATTATCTTTTTTAGTATTCGTGCTTTCGCCGGACTGATTTGCGAAATCGGTTAATTCATTGAAAAACTCATCTTGCATATTTGAAATATTTTTGCAAATATAATACAGAAAAAAGGCGGATTTTTTTTGCTTAATTACTATACTAATAAATAAAATAATTTTTATATATTTGCGTAATAAATTTATCCCTAAATAGTTGGTTGTGAATTGCTTTCAAAGAAAAAATAAAATGGAAATCTTTAAAAATATTCTTTGGTGCTACTTGCAAATGTTTTACAGGTGGGCAGGAATATATCCCGATGAATTTTTACCGGTAATAAAACAGCGTGAAGCGCAATGCAAAGGTTGTCCGTTGAGAAAAGGCGGTTGGTGTTCGTCTAAAAGGTATGTAACAATAGATTCTTATCCCGATAAAAGTGTTTTTAAGGATTATGAGGCGGGAATTATTGACGGTTGCGGCTGTTGGATAAAAGCAAAGGTTTATACGCAACTTAAAAATCAGTGTCCGCTAAAAAAGTGGGATGAGTTTTCCTCCCCTAACCCCTCCAAAGGAGGGGAATAAATGAGGCGGTGAAATATGGGCATTATGATTACCGAGAATAAATATACACAGATGTTGTTTCCGTATATTTTGTATGCTCCCGAAACTGTGCAAAAGAAATATTACAACGGATGCGAGTGGCATACAGAAGAATGGTATTCGGAAAATAAAGGGGATTGTTGGTTTTGCGGAATACTTTTTAGGGACAACAGCGTATTTATTTACAATATTGAGATTCTGTGCAAAGAGAATGATTATGAGCCGCAATATTTAGATATTACTAAAACGTTTGATAAACTGCTTAAACATTACAATATTTACCATTTGTGCATATTGGTTTCTGCGGTGGTAAAAAGATTTTACAAAGAGAGTTCACTTGCAACAAATATAAGGTTATATGTCAAGCACGATAAGCCCTACCGCCTCCCCAGACTTCGCTATGAAATCACGAAACATCATTCCAGAGAAAGGAAGTTTTATCACGATACTAAAAGTGATGCCGGAAAAGTTTGGGATAAGATACTTTTTTCAGCCATTAGCGAAATCGGTGTTGCTGGCACCCTTGCCCGAGAACGAGGACAAAGACCTGATTCACTCTATTTTATATATTCCTGCAAAGTCGAACTCCATACTCGTAAGGACAATATTCAACCATCCGAAAGTGTACGAGGAGGCGGACAAAGAAGGTCTCGAAAATTATTTGGATCATTCAATTTTGAAAAAGGGAGACCGATTGGGTGAAGTGATTTTGATAACAGATTAGCATTATGGAAAAATTGATTTTAGAAGTGAATGATGATATAACGCTGTCGGAAGCAATAGAAAGTGCTACGGAAGCGGTGAACGAAAAGATTATGAAAGGGTGGATGCTTTGTTCCAATGGGCTTTGTGTTCGGGCTAAAATTTTTGTGAACGGCACGAGAAAGTTTATGATTTACAGAAAAAAAATTTAATATGAAAAAGTTAAAAAAAACAGACAAGGATAGTTTAAAACATTACTACGAAATGGCGTGTTTTGATTATCTGAAAGTGTTTTGTGCCAAGCACGATTTCTATTTGAGCAATTGCCATTGGATTGGCGAAAAAGTGGGTGAGATTGTCGGCGTTGCGGATTATTTTTTTGATATGCCTACGATTATAACGGATATTGATTTGGATGTTCCGGAGGAGGAACTGCTGAAACATTACGATTATTGTTTGGATATGATGGAATTAAAAGAGCCAACGCCAAACTTTTCGGCTTGGGCAAAAGGTTGCCCAAGATATTCAAAAGAGAAAATTTTGGAGATGAAAGCGGAAGTGGAAAAGGAACATTCCGGTTGGCGAGCAAAGGGGTTAGACGGCGAATGGAAGTATGGAAATTTTAGGTATGAATATTCCGTTCCTTTTTTAAAAGAAAGTGATGATGGTGCTAAAACTGACGATGTAAAAATTGATTTTGCCACCAGAGGACAATGTGTTGGCGAAAGAGACAAGAACGGAAATGTGATTTTTGAGGGCGATGTTTTGGTATATGTGGAAAACGACCCTTATCGGATGATAGACAAGGGAGATGTGGGTGAAGTTATTTGGGAAGAAAAAAGCAGGAGGTTTGGTTTTCTATTCAAATCGGAAAGGAAAGAATATTGTTTATTCTGTGCGGGAATAGACGGCACCGTATTAAAATGGAATGATTTTGAGATTGTTGGAAACGTAGTAGATAATCCTAAACAAAAAAAGTTTAAAAGAAATAAAAAATGAAAATGAATTTACAAGATTTTTTCGGCAAGTATTTGCCGAATTACGAGCAAAAACGAAAAGCCTTTTTCAGCGAGTACGCAAAATACCCGCCGCATGAAAAGATTATGGCTTTTTCAGACAAATACTTAGAAGAGGCGTTAAAAAACTTTTCTGATGCGGATATGAAAAAACGGGCGGATATGGTAGATGAAAATTTTGCCAAGCATTATGAGGATGAGGAAGTATAAAAATTTTCATTTTTATAAGTTTTCTTTTATCCATTGCCTTAAATTTTTTTCATCAATAAAATGAGAATATTTATCTTGATGTTTTCTTTCTAAAAGAATAAATCTTTCTATTTCTTTTATTACTTGTTCCCTATTCCAACTATCTTTTACATCATCAATAAAAATAGTATTATCCGGATTTACTTTTAACCTTTCATCAATGGTTGGTTCGCCGTCCGACATACCATAATTTCCGACAGCGTATTCTTCATACTCTATTTGAACTTCCGAAATACCTCCGTTTGATTTACAGAAATGCCGGATAAATTCATCTGAAATACAATAAATTGGGTATTGTTTATCAACGGGGCTTTTCGCAATTTCATCTCTTAATGATTGGTCTGTTGTTGCAATTATTTTTCTATACACTACTCCAAAATCAAAATAAAAATGCAGTGTATTTAAAACAGGTTTTTCTTTTCCTCTTTGCATCCAGTCTCCAACTTTTAACTTATCATCAGACAAGATATAAAGATGTTGTGGATTCATATCGTGTTCAAAAGTATTATTAAAATAATCTTTTCTATAATCCGACATAAAGATTCCAAGTTTTCCAAAATATTCAAAGATTTGTCCTTTTGAAACTTTATCTTTTTCAGCAGGTAGCATTACCACTTTGCATAGTTTTTTCATAAATTATAATTTTTTAAATAAGTTTTCGTAATAGATTATTGATTTTTTTGCGTCTTTTTTGTACCGCCTAAATATCCTACGAACATATTCAGTATTTCCGTCTCCGTATATTTCCAACTCATACCTTTCAATATTTATTAAAAGGTTTTCAATTTTACTTAGATATTTTGTTGCTGTGTCGTATATTTCTTTTGTCATAATTTCATTTCTTTTTACATAGTTTTTTCATAAACTAATAATTTGGATTATACTGTTGTATTAAACTTCCTTCCGGAATAATGATTGCATCTATATTAGAATATTGATGTTTTCCAAAAAAGAACAACATAAATTTATTGGTTCGTTCATATTTTGCAACTCGTAATGCGGGGTGCTGTCGGTTGTTTTCAATAATTACTATTTCATTAGTTGGTGTTTTATCTAATATATATCCGTCCCCCGATTTTTTAAAATAATAATAATAAGTTTCAGAATCAATTTGCCCACTACCAAGAATAAAATTTCCAGATATTTGGGTATGTGATGAAAGTGAATAAATATTGGTATATCTATACTCTACCAAATTATGACGATCATTCGGAATACTAATTGCTATTATGACAAAAAACAAGGTTATAACAAAAGTTATAATAACAGAAGTAAAAAATGTTGTTACAACTATACCGAGTGAAAATTTTTTAACTTTAAATAGCGATGCTGAAATAATAATATACGTTGTTATAAAAGTAACGGCGATAAAAATTAATGTTCCCATAGTTTTATTAAATTTTAATTAAATCGTAAATTTCTTCAAAGATATATTCGTTCAAATAGGTGTATGCTTCTTCCGAAGAATCGTCTAAATACAAATTTCTGCTTTTTAATATCGCAATCGTTGCGTGTAGGGTTTCGTGAACCAAAACAGACAACCAAAACGAATCTTTTAACGGGCTTTCTTTTACAATGATTATTTGAATGCCGGATGTTTTGTTGGAAATAGTAAATCCGTTGCTTCTGTATTTCAATAGCGGTCTAATTCTTTTAAATTCTTTTTTAGGTATAATCGGCTTTAATTTTTCTGACATAAATTTTTCATCATCAGAGATGAAAAAATACAAGTTGCTGTCGTATATTGGGATGTTTATGGTTATAAATTGATTTTTCATTTTATTATTCCTCTTATTTCTAATATTTTTTCTACATCAAACCAATCTACAAATGGTCTGCTGCTTATCATTTCGTTTGATTTTATCGGACAGCCGAGTGCGGCATCGTCAATATAAATGTGGCAGTATGGTTTTGGTGATGTAGTCCAACTTTTCTGTTCCGGATTTTCGTTGATTCCGAAAAGTGGAATATCATTTTCCTTGAACCAATTTACGGCATCGGTAAGATATTTTCCGGCTTTGTTGTGAATGTTATAATCGTCTGTTTCGACGTTTTCCGAATCTGAACGCATTGTGTAAAGGATTATTCTGTGTCCGTTTTCTACCAATCTTTTCAGCACAGGGACGGCACCGATTTCTTTTCCTATTTTGGGAAACTCGTGCGTTACGCAGGTGCCGTCAAAATCGACACCGATGATAAGTGATTGTGTGTTTGTCATATTTATTTGTTTATGAAAATTTTTAGAAGCGTCTAATGTTTTATCAATTAATTCAATAAGATATTTGGTAAATTCCGGATTGAGAAAGTTTATATACATATTATTCTGTTTTTCCTAAGCGGTCAATTAGCATTAAATCGCCTTCCGGTAATACTATTTCACCTGTCTCGATTGTATATTGTATCGCATATCTATCTTTTAAACAAAAAATATTAATCGCGATAATTGTTCCCGAAATGCCGTTGTTATTTTTTACTTTATCACCAATATCAAAAAGTGTGAGTATTGTTGCCATAATTTTTTTATTTTTTCTATTTATATTCTACCGGTCTCCATTCCGTTACGCCTTTTTTGTAACTGTATCTCATTCCGTAGAAATCATATTGAAATATGTTTCCATCGAACCATCCGCACAAAATCGTTTCGTCTATTTTGAAAAATACTTTTTGTCCGGGTTCGGGGAGTTCGTCATCGGTTGAAATCCAAGTTTGGGCGAATTTTGCGCCTGCTTTAAAAATACTTGGTATAATATGCTCTAAATCATACCAAGTAAATGCTTCTATTCTGTCAGTAAGAGCATTCTTACAAATGTCTATTTCAATGTCTATTGCTTTTTCAAGTGTTTTCATTTTCTTTTTTTAATAATGTTCAAGTTTGTGATATTCAATATATTCCGGTATTTCGATTTTTACTTTTGTTTCTCTAAAAAAATAACTCGGTGATATGTTTAATGCTTTCGCTAATAAGTTGATTGTTTTGCTGTCGGGAATTACTTCTCCTTTATCGTAACGATGCAATGCTTGACGAGATAATTGATTTCCCATCGCATCAGCCAAATCCTGCAATGAAAATCCACTCGTTAAACGCGCCGACTTAAATCTCGTGGCAAATAGTTTTTTTAGGTTGTTTGTTTCGACTGTTCTCATAAGTCTTTTAATGATTTTACTATGTAACTTTTTCTTATAATATATCCAAAAACCGTATCTCCGTCAATGTAAAATATTTCCATATCGGATATTTTTATTTTTTTTAACCCGCTTAATGATTCTCTATTTATAAACTTCACACATTCTCTTAAAGTTTCATTGAAAACAGGTAATCCCTGCTCTTTCATATAATCTTTGCCATTTTCTTTTTTCAAAGAAACAACACACCAATTCTCTATTTCTACTGTATATGGTTTTTTCATAAGTCTTTTATTTTTTCGGAATAAATTAAATTTTGTCTGTATATGTCGAAAGTTCCATCCAAATTCGGATAGTATTCATAAACACAGATTTGGTTGTCTTTTGTGGAATAATCAATAACAAAGGCATAATCTTTGAAAAACGTCCCAAAATCATCGCCGGTTACGGCAAACGTCTCCTCGTAGTCTTTTCCCTCGTAGGTGAATTTTATTGTGCGGGTTTTCATATCTATTTTATTTTAATACACATAAGTTTCATAATCTAATACTCCATTCATAGTAAAATCGGCAATTACATTTATCGGATTGTCATACTCCCGTACTACTCCATCAGGAGATAAGTAATCTTTTTGTTTTTTTCCATTACGCTTAACAAAACCTACTCCCTCTATAAGGTCTTCAATACCGAATCTTGCTATATGACTTGCGATGATTTCCGCAAATTCCTCATAATCGCAACATTCTATAAAATACTTGTTGTAATTTTCAAACAATTCTTTAAATTCTGTTGAATTTTCATCAAACTCAATTTCTAATTCTGATTTCACTTCAATTTTTATTTTCATATCTCTATTATTTTTAAAATTTTAGCGACTTTGCTAATATTCCATCCGAGCATTGGTGTATTTTTATTTTTGGATAATGGACTTAATACTATATCACCATCAAATTCATCGCCGTCAATAAATTGAAAAATACCTGTTATGACTGTTCCGTTTTTTAAGATAAGGCTAATCTTTTCCTTATCTTGTAATTCGCTTAATTTTATTTGTTTTTTTGGTTTCATAATTATATTCCTATTTTATTTTTAATTAAATCATCCCAATGAGACGTGTAATTCCCACTATTTTCTTTTGCAACGTAATCGTAATTTATCTTTTTTGTTATTTTAAATAATCCAAACAAATAACGCTTCTCAACCGTTAATGAAAATTCATTGAAATAGGGGTTGTATTCTTTGCTAATTGATTGAGGTTTACGCTCATAACTTAATAATGTTGCTCTGTATAAGCCTGTTTTAAATAAAAATTCTTTCATATCTCTATATTTTTTATGGTTTTAAAAATTTGGTAGGCGATTTGCGGAACTATTGCGTTTCCGAGTGCTTCAAGTGATTTTCTTCGCCACTTTGGAAAGGTAATGCCAACCAATCCGGCGGAAATCCCATCATCTCTTCCACGTACAGGTGATTGAGTTGGGAAGTTTGAAAATGGTTTGGCAAACATTTCTGCGTATCGTGGCATATTCCTTTGAAGTCTCTCGCTTGCGGTGTCGGCAGTAATTTGCTTTTCGCCAAGTCGTTCAAGGTTGCCATAAACACTTGACCGCTTTTCGGGCGTGTTACTTTCATCGAGGTTACTTTCTGTCCGCCTCTTTCGCCGTCCGTTTTTCTCGGAGTGGGCAATAATCCAAACTCGGCTTCTTCGGTGTGGAGCGTCAATGGCGCAAGCAGGAATAATGAACGTTTGAACTTCGTAATTTTCCGTTTCCAAATCAGCACACGCTTGCTCGAATACCATTCCTTGCTCGATAGTAAGCAATCCCGGAACGTTTTCAGCGATGACCCATTTTGGCTGAATCTCTCGAATGCATCTAAACATCTCATCCCAGAGGTAGCGGTTATCTCCCGTGCCTTTTCGCTTTCCTGCAACAGAAAATGGCTGACAAGGAAATCCGCCGGAAACAACGCTAATTGCACCTCTGTATTTTTTAAAGTCTGTTTTTTTGATGTCTTCATAAATTTCGTTTTTTGGAAAGTGATATTTTAAAACTTGCCTGCAAAAAGCGTCTATTTCGCACGAAAACACGTTTTTAAATCCTGCTTGTTCTGCGGCGATTTCAAAACCGCCGATTCCTGAAAAAAGTGAGCCGTGTGTCATTATTCATTATTCATTATTCTTTTTAAAAATTACAAACGCATTGATAATCATTGTTTAGATTCCAATTGCTTCAATTCTTCTTCAAGGTTTTTTAAATTGAACCTTTTTTCATTTATTTTATTAATGGTATTGTGATACCTTTCGTCTTCTGTGATTGCGAACAATTTGTCCCAATTATTTTCAACCTCTGAAAGTTTGTTGCTCCACTCTGTTATTTTCGATTTTGCCGCCTTAATTTTGTTTTTAAGTCGTGTAATTTCTTCTTCAATTTTTGGAACATAATCATAACTTCCCATATCTATATCCACATACCATCGGGGGTGGGCAACTCTAATCAATGCCTCTCGATATTTAAAATACCATTGCCATTTCATAAATAAATCAAATTTCATATCGTCTTTGAAATACATTAGTTCTTTTAGTGCCCGTTGTTTTCCGGCGCAGATTTTGACATAATATTTTTTGTTAAATGCAAATTTGCTTTCAATTTTCATTTCAAAATAATTCTGTTAATCCTTTTTTTCGGGTTTTAAAATTTCCAATAATTCGTCTAAAAGCGCGGATTCGGCAAATTCGTAGGGGTTTAAAAGTTCTGTTTCAATAAAAGAGGCATCTTGTTTTGAATGGTCAATTATATAACCGATATACCAATACCCTTCTTTTATTGTAATAGCAAACATTTTATTTTTCACATCCCGAAACCACTTTAATGCTAATGCAACTGTTGGGGCGGAAAGTCCGCCAATTACATTGACATTTTCCATAGCCAATGGATTATTATTCCAATTTGCTTTTGAGACATCTAACATTATGCTTTTATCGTTCAAATAACGATGGTTCGTTTCCCAATCAAACCCTAATTTTTTAAGGGCTAACGCTTGCTCGAAACTCACGAGTTGTAGTTCTTTTTCCATTTTATTTTTGTTTAATTATTACTCATTTTTTGACAATTCTTCCAAAATGGCATCGGCAAGTTTTATGCAGTCCTTTGCAATATCAGCAAAACAACCTTTATATTCGGGAATGAACATTGTCATCCCTTGCATTGCCATTGCTGCAAAGTATTCTCGCTTGGTTAAGCCGCCATTCCACCTCTCTGTATTGTTAATTGGCTCTTTTCCTAATTCTTTTGCTTTTTCTGAAATCATAATTTCTATTATTTTTTAATTAATTTAAAATCATAGCACCAAACAAATGCGTTACTTTCCCAAGTTCCCTTGCCGTTAATGGAGTTGATGAGTTTGGCGTAGGCTTTTCGTCTAAATCCAGCATAATTAAAAATTTCTTCTATGTCTGAATGTTCAATGAAATATGCACCTGATTTATCAAATTCTAAATATTTTACTTCTTCATCCATAAAATTATCTGTACCGATGTATGAATATTCTAAATTTTTTTCACATATTTCACAATGTGGGATTCTATCTTCTTCCTGAGACCAACCGCCGTCTAAGAATATTTCATCTTCTATTTCTGTTTGTTTATACCCTTTTTTAAGGGCGAGTTTTCTTCGCCTTTTTATTTCTTTATTTCCGCATTTATTGCAATAGCTTTCGCTTTGGTCGTGTCCGTTTATATTGTCGTTGATCCAATGTTGGTATTCATAATCCGGAGCGTTTTTTTCAGCCCACCACTTTACCCAATCTAACGTACCTTCTTTTACAATATCTTCATCGCTTATCTCCTGCAACCGCTCACAACGGACGGCGGTAATTTCGATGAAATATCGGGCGTATTTGGCAGGCATAAAGAGTTTGTTTTCCCATTTAAAGCCATTTGACACGGTGCGTTCATTTGGATTATCGAATTTGTAGGTTACTTTTCCGTCAAAAGCAATGGTATCTAATGAATACGGCTCTTTCAAATACAGAATTTCGCCTACTTTGTAGCGGGAAAATTTATAAGTTTCTTCCCAATTTCCGATAGGCGTTTTATCTTTCATCAAACGCCTTGTTTGTGTTTTACTTCCGTTTATTACGGCGTTAAACAATGTTTCTTTAAAGCATATTCCGTTCATAATTCTATATTTAATTCTATTTGGTGATAGCACTTTCCGTCAATCGGTATAAATTCAAAATACGACTGAAAGTGGTTGTCGCTTGGTTCTTTTCTCCGGCATTCTAACTCGCATTCTTTGTTCGTGCATCGGGAAATGTCGTGTGATAGTGGTTTCATAATAAATCGTTTAAGGTTGGTTGTTCGTAATTCATTATATCTTTATACAGGCAACGCATATTATCGTGATTGAAATTATTAGCAATCATCTCTATTTGACTTTTGCAGATTTTTTCCTTGAAGTTTGCGATGGCTTCTGGGAATGTATTTTCAATGAAAATAAGCCTATCATTAAAATTATGTTCCACGAAGTATTCTTTAAAATCTGCAAATCTGCTGTTATATCTTGGCAGAAACCGGCGCATAAATTCGTGTATTGAAATTTCGTTTTCCATTTTTTTCTATTTTTTTTTATTGATTAAATAAATAACTGATATTATCGAGTTTGTCTAAAACATTTTTCGTTTCTTCCCTGATAAATTCTTCTATCATTTTACTTTTGATTTCTAAATAATTTGTGTTTTTATTACAAAAATCTAATGGTGCAAAATCTCCAAATAATTTATTATTAGAATAACCAGAAATGATACCTATTTCATTTTCTTGTATTTTTATTCTAAGTTTTTTTAAAATTTCATTTGAATTACAAATTTTTATCAAATTTTCATATTCATTGTTAAATCTTTTCTCTGCTCTTAACTCTATTGCTTTTTCTAATACTGTTTTTTTCATTTTTTAATTATTTATAAGGGTTAATATATTTACGATTAATAAATTGATGGAGAACGCCAATCCTCCGCCCACACTTCTTGCGTAACTATTTTACATATTTCATCTTCCCCATCCCTATATCTACAATGTGTTTTGGCAATTTCAATCGCCTCCTCCTCACTTTCTTTCCACCCGCCATTGACAGAATGATAGTTTTTCTTTGTAATCTTATCTCTAAGTATGGCTTGATAAATTGTAATCTTAAATTCTTTCATAATTTTTTATAAATAAGGGTTAATTTCTAATGTATTTAAGTCTATTGCCAAACCTACCTCGATTAATCCGCGATAATCTATGAATCGGGAGTGGAGATAGTCGAATGTTTCAATTATTGTTTCTATTCTTGTTGCATATTTTATCAATAATTCTTCTAAATTAAAAAGTTCATTTCCGTCTCCATAGAAACCACATATTTTCCCACACTCCACTATTGGAATTTCCTCTTTTCCGTTGTGCTGAATGGGTTTGTAGAGGTCTGAAAGCGGGCGGAGAATAGCGAGATAGCCGCTTAATGAAAATGCTGAATGTTCGTCGCTATAAACATTTACTTTTTGGGATTTAAAATTATATTGACAAATATTATACACACCATTTACTATCGGCATTGTTAATTTTAACCCATACGGCAGATAGCCGCTTATTTCCTGTAATTCTAATTTTCGTTCCATATTTTTTTATTTTAATAAATCTTTGTTTTCGTGGATGTTTCCGATAACTTCAATTTTTTCAATCGGAATATACAAACTCATCACTGTTCCTTTTTTATAAAGTTCATAAATTGAACAATCATCATACAGCGCAATCAAACAAAAACTTGCCGTTGCGTTTTCGTATTTTATCAAGCAATCAACATAATTGTATGGCTCAGGCTCGTTCAGTATCACAATATCGTGTTCGTAAATCTCCTTTCCGTTCTTGTCGTGAAGTCCGGTGAATTGCCCAACTGTTTCGGGGAGAACATAATCTACGTCAAAATCAATGTCGCTGCCATTGCAGGAAAATGAAAATGAATCATCTGGAATTATAAAAGTGCAATTATTCCAATTCCCAACAGCGCCACCATACGTCCACCTGTTGTCATTATTTCGTTTTCCTCTAAATTTTATTTTTCTTTTCATATTTTTTTATTTTTTGTTAATATTCCATTTTTTATCATCCAAATAAAAACTGCCTTTAAACGGCGATTCTAAATAATCATCCACGACATAAAACTTTTCATCGCATTTAAAAACTTCTAATTCACCGCGATAACCAGTTTTTGATTTGCCAATAAATCTATTTTCATCATCTAAAAAGCATTTAAACTTTTCCCAAATCGGTTTGTCGATTTCGTCTTGGTTGTCGAGTTCATCGTTAAGCATTCTGTGAAGTTGTTTTCTTTGGTCTTCGCTCATCTTTGAATATGAGTTTTTGATGATTTCGGCAGGCAAAGTAGCGGATGCTATCGTGTGCCGATTCATTGCGTATCGCACGGACATCCAAATTAGTGTCCATTCGTAGTCCGGGAGGATGTTTGTTTGTTTTTTCATTATGCTAAATAATTTTTTATAAGTCCTTGAAATTCTTTAAAGTCGTAGATTACTTCTACCAAATAGCCCTCTGCTCTTAATTTTTCAATCATTATTTTTTGATGTTCCGTTGGTTTGTTTTTTCCGTATTTTAATTCTACAAACAATCCGTTAAATCCGTTTTTTGCAATAGCGAGAAATAAATCGGGACAACCTTTTCTTACGCCCTCCGCTTTTAATTTTGCTCCTACTATTTTATTTCTTTGCCCTCCATTTGGAATAGCCATCAATAACGATGTTAATTTTGGAAATTGTAGTCCAAACCATTTTACGCAGGAAACTTGTAAAATATGCTCTAATTGTTTCATTGCTTTTGTCTTTTTTGTCTTTGCTCTAAATAGACTTCTTTAAAATCATTCATTCTGCTATCTTGTTCTTTTTGTTTGGAATAAGCGGATTTTAAACTGCTTATTTTCTCTTTTCGTTTTCCGTCCATTCGAGGATTATTATTTTTGCTTTTGTTTTTGCCTCATCGAGGTTTTTGGCTGTAAATTCTTTTTCATTTTTGTTGTTCCAAACGAGATACTTTGTGCCTATTTTTCCGAGCGTGTAACCTTTTGCTATTTGCATTATTCCGAAGTCCAATCGTCTATTTCAAGGCTTGTCAAATACGGTAATCCGTAATTATTAAAAGTGATTCCAAACTCTCCAAATTTTCTGTCTCGCAATTTTTTTGGATATATTCTTGAAACTGCTCTGTTTTCCTTGTCTTCGGTAATTTGCAAAGTGGTTTCGGCAAATTGTTCTAAAAGACTTCCGATGTGTCCCTTTGCTTTTCCTATTCCGGCGGTTTCGTGAATTACACAAGTTAAATGCGTTTTCGTGCGATTTAGCAACGATGTGATCCACAATTTTAACGATGTAGATTCCTCGCTACTGTTGTAGTCTTTTAAAAAATCCGAGATGTTGTCCAAAATCACATAATCAATTTTATGTTCGTCTAAAATATCTTCGACCGCCTGTTTCTTTTGGTCTGATGTGAGTTCGTTTGAGCGGAAATAAATAATCCTTTCATTCATCTTTTGAAAATCGTCTGCATTGGTCATTTGGCGTATTTTTTCGGCATTTTTCGAGACGTAATATTCCGATTGCTCGGTATCTACATACAGAATTTTAATGCCGGAAAAATTAGTTTCCAATTTCTCGTTAAAAGTGTTCATAAACGCTTGAATAATAGTGAGAATGAACGCTGTTTTTTTAGAGTTTTGTTTGCCCAAAATAAGGCTCAAACTTCCCTCTGTGAAAATTGGAGTTCGTCCGTATTCCGATGTTTTTACGCTCATCAAAATTTTTGGAACTTCGATTTTTTTTCCGAAAGTGAAAACATAATCTTTGTAATTGATAATTTTGGGAATATCAATGTTTGAAGTTTCAATTTCTATGGGAGTTACAAAGGTTTCCATACGTTTAAATTTCTGTTAAATAGCGTGTTTGGTATCGGTTTGATAATACCCGTCTGTTTTTGTCTGCATATTTTTTTCGTTCTTTAATTAAAAACATTTTCTGCAATACGGATTCTACTGCATTGTTTGGATTATTTTCTATTTCTGTGTTTATCGCTTGAAAATGCTTGTTAATCATTCTTAATCCTGCACCGGAACGCAACATTGAAATCAAATCAAAAGCGAGTATTGCAACGGAATTTTCATCAATCAAATTTTCATTCGGCAAGTTTGGATTTGCTGTGATTTGCAGGATTTGAATTTCATCTTTAAGAATTTTTATTGCCGTTTCCAACGGTCGTAATTCAAAAGCCAAATTATCAATCAAACACTGCGTTGCCGGTGGAAAAATTTCACCTGTTTTTTCTGCTAATTTTGTGATTCCGAAACGTTTCCATTCCTGCAAAATGAACATTATCAGCAAGGCATCGTTAAACTCTCTTTCGGCGGTTAATCGGTTGTCTTTTGTTGCAAATTCTTCGATTCCGAACTGAAAAATAATCTCATTCAGCAGCGCAATTTCATACTCGCCGACAAACATTCGCTTTCCGCGATTGTTTATGAATTTCTGTTTTAAAATTTCTAACTCTCTCATTTTTTGTACGGATTTATTTTTCCAATTTCGGAAATCGGTATTCGCTTGCCGCCAACTACGATTGCTTTTATCGGTTTTTGGAAATTTTCACTTTTTTCAGAATCAGACACCGGTTCTTTCGCGTTTGTTTTTAGCCAAAACTCAAAATTTTTAATCAAATCAGTTTCGTTTTTCCACTTTGAATTTTCGCCGATACGTTCTTTGTATTCGGCAAATTCGTTAATACATTCACGGATTCTATCCGGCAAAACTTTATTTTTCACTGCCCATCGGTCAATCGAAATTTCTTTTTTCAGCAAAATTTCTTTTGTTTCCATTTCGGAAAATTTTTTTTCGCCTACATCTACATCTACATCTACATCTACTACTACTTCTTTTAATTTATTATTCTTAGTTGTAGTAGTAGTATTATAGTTCCCGTTTTGATTTGGATTTGATTTTGGTTTGTTCCCGTTTTGATTTGGATTTGATTTTTCTGGTGTTTTAAAACTTCCCGATTCAGAGCGTTTTATGCTAATATCTATACTCGGCTTTATAAGTTCCATTCCCATTGAAACTACATCATTATCGCAACTATACTCCCCGCTAAACGCATATTTTATTATTGCATACGTCAATTCCTTGCGTGAGTTCTCATTCGTTAATGCCTGTATCGCTGACCAATATGACTTATAAAAACTGAATCCTTTTATATTATTTTCCATAAAAAAATCAATTAAAACGGCAAATCCGATTCCTCTACAATCGTTTCCGGCTCGGCGTTTTTTTCTACGCCCATCGCTTCATAAACATTGTTTGATTTCGAGGCGGTTGTCGGAACATCATCATTTTTTTTCGGCGTGGGCTGATTTTCCGGTAACTCGATTTTCCAAACTCTGAAATTTTGGATGTGTCCTTTTTCTCCGGTCGGTTGCTCGTGCATATCTTTCTTTTCGTAAAAGCGACCTTCCGGCATAAAAAAAACTTTCATTCTTTGCCCTATTTGGATATTTTCCAAAAGCGCAATCTTTTCTCCGGTGAGTTGAAACTTTAAAAAGTTTTCTCGTGGCTCTCCGGTGAAACTATCATACCTTTTGCAGTCTAATATAAAGTCCTGCACTCTGAATTTGCTCTCGCCAAATTCCTTGATTTCTGATTTACTAAATAAAAATCCTGTTTGTTCCATATTTTAATTTGTATTTAATTTTTGAATGATATATTTTCCTGCCGTTACTTTAAAATCTCCATCTATTTGGAATGTTATAGTATTTTCTTCAAAATCGGCTGTAATTATTTCAGCAATTAAAATTTCTTCAAGTTCCATTTTTCTTTATTTTAATCAATTTCTACAACTTGTTTAATTCTAATATCTTTCCCTTCAATTTCATCCACATCCTCATTGTCATAATCATAAGGATTGAAATCTTCTTTATCGGCTATTTTTTTTGCCTGTTCTAAATTTTCAGCCTCTATGTAACATTTTCTTAACGCTGTTACATCGTGTTCAAAAAATACTTCAAATTGTTTCATATTTATAATTTTAATAAATCTTTATTTTCGTGTATATTTCCGATGATTTCGCAGTCCTTAAAACCAAATGTCATTTTTTTGGATTGCCCTTTTATAATATATTCATATACAAGTTGAAATTGAGCAGAAGCATTGTTCCATAAACACTTACCGATATATTCATTCTCTGTCGTCATATCATCTGATTGAAAATACCCACCATTATTGAATTTGGTTTGTGTTATTTTACAAATATCCCCCTCGCAAATTTCCTTTCCGTTTTTGTCGTAAAGTCCGGTGAATTCCATTAAATCGTATCGCTCTTGCAACTCTTTTTTACTCAATATTGCCGCTAACAAATTGGTGTATTCCTTAACATAATGCAGAGGTATTGTTTCTTTGGTTTCACCCTCATCCATTAATGTAATTAAATCTTCGTGGCTAATCATTTCTTTGTAATAATTGTTCCACGCTCTAAATTTTATTTCTCTTTTCATTTTTCTAATTTTAATTTTATGCTTGATTACTGAAATGCGAAAACCGCATTTCCTCTTTTCCTTTACTAATTAATGTTCTACACCAATCACTCTGGTATTTGCACGTTTTATTTATTTGTTCCGCCCACAAAAACAATCTCTCCTCGTCTGCGGTTAAAGATTTTGCGAACTCGTTTGCAACACTCGGTGTGAATTTTAAAACCTCTTTTACATTGGCAATCAGTTTATTTTGCTTTGCTTTGTTAAAATGATATTTTGCATCGGCTAAAAGTTTTCCGCTCCGGGCTATAAAAACTTCGAGCATATTTCCACGATATACGGCTTCGGCAGTTTCTTCCGATATTTCTACTTCTAAAAATTCCTGCATTTTCAAAAGTTCTGCGGTAATTTCTTCGGGTGTTGCGATGAGTTTCATAATTCTATGATTTCAAATTTTCCTTTCTTTAAATAAACTTTATTTGATGAACGCTCTCGAATAATCGCTGAATCATTAATGATTTTCGTATTATTCAAAACATAAACATTCCCATAAGAACTGCCGTAATGTTTGGATGTCGAACTGCCGTAATGTTTGGATGTCGAACTGTCGTAATGTTCGGATGTCGAACTGCCGTAATGTTTGGATGTCGAACTGCCGTAATGTTCGGATGTCGAACTGTCGTAATGTTCGGATGTCGAACTGTCGTAATGTTTGGATGTCGAACTGCCGTAATGTTTGGATGTCGAACTGTCGTAATGTTCGGATGTCGAACTGTCGTAATGTTCGGATGTCGAACTGTCGTAATGTTTGGATGTCGAACTGCCGTAATGTTCGGATGTCGAACTGATGTAAATTGCAAATTCCGATTCTTGTGATATATTTTCTTTTTTATAAAAAATATTAGACTTTATCAAATCTTCATCGGGAAATAATCCGATAACATCGTTTTCAAAAACGCCATTGTTATAACACCAATTTGCGTTTTCTTTGATTACCGTTAATAATTCTTGTATATTTTCAGAATCTTTGGCTCTTAAAAATTCAATTTTGCAAGCACCTTTATCTACTGCTATTTTCAGTATCAGTTCTTTTAGTTCTTCAAATGTTTTCATTTTGATTTCAATTTTTCAATTTTAATAAATGATGATACTTTTACTTCCGGCAACGGAATTTCCTCGCCGTTGGCATCTACGTTCATCATTCCTTTTTTTACTTGCATTAATGCGGCTTTGGATTTTTCCTCTATTGCCTTTTTTGCCTCGTTTGCGGCATTCCATTCGGGAATGTTGGTATAAGACAATGTTTCGCGGGTTTGCTTTGAAAATAAGAAACCTTTGTAGCCGTCTTTGCCGTATTTTTCTGCCTCGCCGGAAATTTCATCGGCGTTTTCGTTGAGCCATTTTTTTCGGTCATCGAAAAGTTGCTCGCACATATCCATTTCATATTTGAATTTTGCGGCGCAATCGAGGCTATACATTTCGCCTTGCTCTGCCATTTCGCAATCTTGCACGAACTCGTCTTGCAGTTGTGTGTATAATTCTTTTGAAAGTCCCATTTTATTTATGTTTTTCAAGTTCAATTCTGTAATCTTTTTTCATTCCATAAACTTTATTGTTTCTGATTGTTTTTCCATCATAGAAATCCAAAGCCTTTAATGCTTTTTCTTTGTCTCTTAAAGCCTCTTTAAATTTTTCTTCGGATAACCAATCTGTAACTTTTGGCAATTCTTTTTTTGCACCTGCATCGGGTTGTGTCGGGTCTGCTTTTGGGTCTGTTTTTTTTCTCAAATCATTATCAATATCATCTTCGTCAGTTGGAATATGAAAGTATTTGAGCAGGAAATAGCGTTCTGCATAAGTTAGCGCAGAACCCAATCCTTTTTCCCAATCGTTTTGTCCGTTTGCGCCAAATAGATTTTCGTCTTTATCGCCTGTTTCTACATCAATCCAAGTAAATTTCATCATTACTTTGGATAAGATTTCAGATTTTGAGCCGTTTTTCGTTGTGTAGTCCTGCCGTTGATTTTCTATGGATAGAATTTCTTGTTTTAAAATCAATCCGAGTTCGTTCATTTGAGGTCTTATAAATTCTAAAACCTTTGCTCCCGTAACGTATTTATATCCATAATTTCCACTACCGGAAGTACCGTTTTTTTCAAGTCCGTTTATTTTAGACTGTATCTGTAATAATTTTTGATAGATGTTCATTTTTCTTTTTTTTAGTTTGTTAATTTTTTTACAATTTCCAATGCCTCATCTCTATTTGAGGCTTCAAACGGCTCTGTAACGACCGCACAAAAAGGGCTTTCGTGCGCTTCTTGAATATCTCTTTTATCCCAATATCTTTTTGCTTGATAGGTTCCGGAGGTGTGTTTGTAGCCCCACCATAAATTTTTATTTTCCATTTTTTCTTTGATTTTTTATTTAAAAAGGCAGAGGTTCTTCTTTAAAACCCTCGATGTAGTTGTGAAACATCAATAATTCTATAATCACATTGTTTAATTTTTGTAAAAACTCTAATCTTTCATCTTTGTCATTTGCTTTGTTCCATAACTTTATGGAATTATGGCAGTCCGAAATTCGCACTGACGCTATTTGCTCTCCGTTTTTGTCCGGTGATATTTTGCATTGTATCGCCGCAAATGAATGAAGATCGTCCGGCGCGATAAATGTTTTTCTATTGTATTCCATTGCTGTTGTTAATTTTAAAGACATCAAACATTAAATTGTCTAATTGTTCGGGGTTATCATTCTGCCGCCGTTGCTTTCGTAAAATTCTACGAATTGAGCCACGTCTTGAAAGGTGTAGGTGCTTATGTTCATCGTGTTTAGTTTAAAGTGATGTTTTTCTTGAAATAGTTTATTATTTTGGTAAGTTCATCATCGGTTTCATCGTTGAAATATCCGCATTGCAAGACTTCTACGTCTGCCGATGTGATTTTAAATTCGATGCCGGATTCTTTGGGATATTCTGCGGTTTGCTTAAAGTGGTAGGAATTGTAATCGAAATCTATTTCTAATTTTAGTTCAAAATAGAAATCGCAATAGTCTAATTCTACTTTTGTGATTAGGGAATCGCCGCCTAAATCTCGGCTGTTGTATTTGAAAAAATCGTCAAAGGCGTAACTGCCTACGATTTTTTCAACATCGAGGTCTATTACGGGTTTTGTTTCTCGTAAATAGGATATGGCGGAAAGTTGAGTAATGGTTTGCATTTTCTAATTTTTTAAGATTTTTTTCTTTACATATCCTTGATAATACTTACGGAGTTCCGTTTTTGTTAATTTTCGCTCGTTTACTTCCCCAAGTGTTCGGTTGCACAATTTCACTTTATCGGAATCCGTAAGTTTATTCAAGTATTCTTTTGCTATTTGATAGTCTATGTTCACGGCATATTTGTTATAATGCGGTTGTGTCATCGGGTACAAAGATTTCCTCAACGGGAACTCCCAATATATCACTGAGAACCTTGCTGTTTTCGGGGAGGCGCAAGTCTTTATAATCATTTGTTACCCACCTAATTAGCGTGGTATGCGGCAGTCTCATTCTATTCATAAGAAGCCCCATTATCTCAATTCTTAACAAAATTTCTTTTAAATCTTCTCTGATTTTCATTACTATTATTTTATTATATTTGTGGTTTCATTTTTGGGTTAAGATTTTTAAAGTCAAATTCTAAAAGCAAATATATAACTTTTTAATAACAATTACATAACTTTTATTTAATGAAAATATTAAAGTTTATAAATCATTGAAAATCAATGCTGAAATTTTTGAGCGACAGGCTAATTTAGAATAATTCTAAACAACAAGATAAAAATGGAAATAAAAAAATTGCAAGAATATACTGATAGAGAATTATTGGAGTTGGCAATATCTAATCAAGTGAGGATAGAGCAGAGGTTGTTTAAAATATATGGGTTCTTGTCTGAAAAATACGGTGAGGCATTCCATAAACACAATGAACACAAGGGCGAAGCGTTTAAGGAATTTATTAGTTCTTTTTCGGGATTAAACCAACAAATTGCCGAGATTATAAAGCAAGATTAGAGATGATTTCTATTTCAAAATAGAAGTCGCTACTTGTTTCTTTTTCTTTGATTTTTGGAAAAAAGTTAATGCCACAACCTGAAAATTCTTCCAGCATATCCGAAAGTTCTTTTGCTTTTTGGTCGAGTTGTTTCTTGTATTCTTGTGCAAGTTCAAGTGCAGTGTAGGGGATTGATTTTTCCATAAAAATAAATTTTAGACAAAGGTAAAAAAATATAACAATTATATAACGTTAAAAATTTGAATAAAAAATAATGCAGGGATTTGAATTGGAAATAAAAATACAAGGATTCTATAACTATATAAAAATCAAAAAAATAAGAAATAAAGATATTGTTGAAAAAACGGGCTTGAAAAAAAGCAATATAAGTAATTATATGAATGGAAAATTAGAGCCGTCTGAAAATTTTATAAATGATTTTGAAAAGTGTTATAATGTTAATCTTGATGATTTTGCTGATAGCGAAATGCTGAAAGAAAACCCGCCGGAAAAAAACGAAAGTGTAGGAGACGTTCAATTTTATTACCCTGAAAATACACCGGCAGGCAGAAGATTAATACCACTTTACGATAGTTCTTCAACTGTCGGGAGTAATCCCAAAAGTGGAATTGTTGCAGAAACGGAGGCAGATAATTACGTATCTGAATGGATTGACCCCGGCGATTGGTTTAAAAATGCAACGGCGGCAATCCGACATTATGAAGATAGTATGATTGAATATCCAAGTGGTTGTATTTTGGCACTAAAAGAAGTTAAGGAAAGGCAGTTGATTATTTGGGGAAGCGATTATGTGATAGAAACAAACGAATACCGCATAACAAAGCGTGTGCAGCGCGGAAATGACGAGAAACATATCAGGGCTTACAGTTCTAATACCGAAACATATCCCGATGGAAGATTGGTTCACGAGCCTTTGGATATTGATTGGAATGACGTCGGGCGTATTTTTTTGGTTCTCGGCTATGTGATAAAAAAAGGTAGCGGAACAATGGTGTATCCGGTGAATAAAAAGTGAGTTTAGAAAATTTTAAAAATAGATAAAAATGGAAAATTGGATTATTACGCCCATTGTGATTATTATTTCTATTATTGGGTTGGGATATTTTTTAAACAAAGTATTATCAAATATTCTGACTGAATTAAAAACGAACAACATAAAATCTAACGAAATTATAAGACGGCTTGATGCCTCCGCTAATTCTATTGAAAAAATAGATAAAACCCTTATTTCTAATAATGAAAAAATATTAAAGGCTATTGGAGCGGTGGACGATGATTTCGACCTTGATGATTCTACAATTATGAATATATTGCTTCAAATACACAGCACAAGCCTTGATGGTTTTGATAAAATAGAAACGGCTTTGAGAGAAACAATAGATTTGGAAAAATAACTTTTGAAATGGATTTATTGCGTGGATACTTACAATATTTAAAAGATGTAAGTCGTAAGATAATCAGTCGCGCCGGATTTGATAACGTTCTTCCATCACGAGGTAAAAACGATTATAATTATTATTATTCGCTTGACACCTATCATAATCTTAAAACTCTTTTTAAGACAGATGGGTATGAGATACCGATTTCTGATAACGCATTAAAAACATACATAGACAAGGTAAACAACTATATTAAGGATAAAAATCACGTTTCGTTATACTTTGGGCTTGGGCTTGTTCACGGAAAGCACAAACCTCAAAGCGGTTCTGAAAAAAAAATGATAGCACCATTAATAACGGTTGTTTGCAATATTGATAAAAATGAACAAGGAAAAATATTTATTGATGTGGACGAAGAATCATATCAATTAAATTATGACTTGCTTTCTCGGTTTATGAATTTGGAGTTTGATGAAGAATATGAAGACAATAAAAACTTAACACAGGAGGATAAAGATAGATTGAATAAAATAGATGAAATCGAAAAGCAAATACATATTTCAGGAAACAAAAGAGAAATTCCGGATGTTCAAAATATATATAATCAACTAAAAGAAATCATACCAAATTTTGATTTTTCACAAAGGGAACAAACGGAAATATTTGCTAATGAAAACGATGATAAATTTAACTACGATGAAAGAAATAATTTTAACGGGCTTCGATTTTTACCTCATATTTTCTGTTTTGTAAGACAATTACCCGATGCTCTTTCTACTTATGAATCCATTAATCAAATATTAAAAATATCACAAAATAACGAAACCGAAACCAACCGACTGCTTGAAATAATAATAACGAATGCGGTCGGGAATAAAAATATAGATTTGCCTTTGAGCGACGAAATAGCAGAATTCGAAATAAAAAAAGCCATAGAGAGTATTCCGTTTTCTTTATCTAAAAAACAAAAAGAGGCAATACTTAAAACTTGGATGAACCCAATAACTTATATCGAGGGCGCGCCCGGAACAGGAAAGTCTTACACCATACAAGCAATAATTCATTCCGCCTTGCTTTTGAATAAAAAAGTATTATTTGTTTCGCACAAAATACCCGCTATAAATGTAGTTAGAAACGGAATAAATAAATCGCTTGGCGAAAACGCTCTATTCTTCCCAACTGAAAAAAATACAGCAAGAAATTATCTGAGTGAACTTCTTAATTATTCTAATTTTTTTTCATACAAGCAATATGATGAAATTGAGGGGTTAAAAAATGAGATTGAATCATTAAATTTTGAGATACAAAATCTTAGTAAACAAATTTCTGATGATTTAAACGTTGCTAATAAATATCTCGAATTAAATAAAAATTTTGTTGATAGACGTGAATATTTTGAAAGCAAGCGAAACCATAAGGATCATGGACTTGGACTTTCATTACAGAATTATAAATTTAATGCAAATCCGTTAAATAGAGGGAAATTTGATTATTTATATAAAAGGCTTAATTTGAATAAAGCCAACCGTTTAAATGAAATTTTAAAAATAAAAACACAAAAATATTTTATAGATATATTTAATGCTAATAAAGACTTATCACAAAGCACAACACAATACCTTAAAGATATTTTTGAATTGAATTACTATTATTCCGAAGCTTTCACTGTGCGAGAAAAAATTGTTAGCCAGAGATTGGATTATAATAGGAAAAGGCTTTATTCAAAAGAAATAGTTCTTTTGAATAAGCAAAAAGAGTTATTTAAAAAGAATTTTTTTTATAACGTTAGAGATAAAATTAAAAATCAACGGGATAACATCCAAAATTACAGGGCTTCATTGTTTTGGAATTTACCTAAAAAAAAACTTGATAATTGGAATGATATATCTTTTGAAAGCCTAATAAACGCTATTCCGCTTTGGTGTTCTGAATTAAGCACTTTGGGGAAAATATTACCAATGAAAAAAGAACTTTTCGATTTAGTAATAATAGACGAAGCCTCGCAGGTAAATATCGCCGAAATAACGCCCGCTTTTTATCGTGGAAAACGATTTTGTATTGTTGGTGATGAAAAGCAATTACATCTTAACGCAACCGGTGTTGGTTTTTCGCTTCCGAAGTCGTTGGATAATTTATTTTGGAGTAAAAATCAAGAATTAAGTAAAGAGGTTGATATTAGTGTGGCAAAAAATAGTAATTTATTGGTTTCTGAATCTTCAATTCTACAATTTGTGAATTCGGATAAAAGAATACAATATATTCCTACGGTTGCTCTTGATGAGCATTTTAGAAGTTTGCCAATGCTTGCTAATTTTAATAACAACATATTTTATAAAAATAATTGGAAGATAATGACCGAAACGGGCAAAAACAGAGACATAAACTGTTTTAGAGCAATGCCTGTTATGGGAAAAAGAGATGATAAACTAAAATTTGTTCAAGCAGAAATAGACGAATTAATTAAGCAACTAAAAACAATTATAAATCAAGACTTAACGAAACATCCTGATTTAAAACAATTTGATTTTTCAGAACGAAAACCAACTATTGGTATTTTGTCGTTTTTGAGAAATCAAGTTACAAAAATAAGAGAAGTGATTGAAGATGAAATATCAGAACAGGATATTGAAGATTATGAAATTATGATTGGAACAGCAGAAGAATTTCAAGGAAACGAAAAAGATATAATGTTTATTACTGTTGGTCTTGATAATACGAAGCAAAATTGGGGAAAAGGTTATTTTGAAAATGAAAACCGTTTTAATGTTGCTACAAGTAGAGCAAAATTGTTTACCTATTTTATTTATTCGGGAGTTCCTAAAACCGCAAAAATGATTAGAAAATACCTTAATCATTTTGGAATAAAAACAATTTCTGATGAAAATTTAGTTGATACAGAAGACATTAAAGACGACATAATTGTCCCCGATGTTTGGACGTATGATTACAACAAATTTGAATCTGAATTTGAAGAAAAGGTTGCAGAAAAATTGGAACAATACACAAAAGATAAGCCCAAAATAAAACTCTTTAATCAAGTAAATGCTTGTGGGCAAAAACGACTTGATTTTGTTCTATATAATGAAGAAAATAAAACAACCTGTGCTGTTGAAGTGGATGGTAGTAGTCATTTCATTAGTGATAATTCTGAAACATATACAGAGAAGCATATAGAGCGTATCGATATTTTAAAACGTGCGGGATGGAAAGTAATAAACATCAAATACTATAATTGGTACTGGGGTGGGTGGCTTTGCAATGATGAAAACAAAGAACCATTTAAGAGTGAATTGGATAATTTGTATAAAGAATTAAATGAAGCACTCGGTGTTATAGATTAATAACAGAAAATAAATCGAAATAAAAATATAAAAGTATAAAAAAAACAGAACAAAAATTAAATAATATTTTAACCCCGAACACTTGAAAAAGAGTAAAAAAAAGAGTAAAAAACAGTTTTTTTTGGATGAAATCGAAAAATTAATATACTGATAATCAATATAATTATAGTTTTTTATAGTTTCCCGTATTCTCCACTAAACGAAAACCACGTTCCGCAAAGGGTTTTCAACCTCTTTCAATTTTCGACAGATAATGCTTCAAGTCAATATTGCAATCAATACTAATTCTGTCGGTATGAAAAATTCATAAAAATGGATGTAAACATACAGAAGTTTACATATCACCCAAAAATTACAAAAAATTATCACCTAAAAAATCTCCAAAAAAAATGAACAAACTAAAAACAATATTATTATTCACAAGCATTTTCCACATTTTCCTTTTTTTGGGGACAGGGAATTTAGATGCTCAAAAAAAACTCGAACAGCCGAAATTGGTTGTCGGTTTGGTGATTGACCAAATGCGATGGGATTATCTCTACCGATACTACAACAAATACGGAAACGACGGCTTCAAACGAATGTTGAACTCCGGATTTTCTTTTAACAACGTGATGATTCCCTACATTCCTACCGTTACGGCACTCGGACATACTTCCATTTACACCAGCTCGGTTCCTTCCATTCACGGAATTGCCGGAAACGATTGGACAGACCGCGAAACCGGAAAAAATATTTATTGCACCTCAGATTCCGCTGTGAAAGGCGTGGGAACAGATTCGGACAAAATCGGCGCACATTCTCCGAAAAATCTTTGGAGCACCACCATCACCGATCAGTTGGGAATTGCAACGGGTTTTCGTTCAAAAATTGTAGGCGTTTCTTTGAAAGATCGCGCTTCCATTTTGCCGGCAGGTCATAATCCGACCGGTGCTTTTTGGTATGATGAAAACACCGGAAATTTCATCACGAGTTCTTATTATATGAACGAACTTCCGCAATGGGTGAGGAATTTTAACGATCAAAAATTACCCGAAAAATTAGTTGCCAACGGCTGGAACACGCTTTTGCCGATTGCGGAATATACCGAAAGCACGAGAGACGATGCCGATTGGGAACAAACTTTGGGAAGTTCCGCAAAACCGATTTTTCCGTATCAAAATCTCGCCGCCGATTTTGAAAAGAAAAAAGGAATTTTGAGAACTACACCTTTCGGAAGCACTTATACGTTGAAATTTGCGGAAGCGGCAATCAGCGGCTACGAAATGGGAACCGACGATATTCCGGATTTTTTGGCGATTAATATTGCGTCCACAGATTACGTCGGGCATACTTTCGGACCAAATTCCATAGAAATAGAAGATACTTTTTTGAGGTTGGATAAAGATTTGGTGGAATTTTTTAAGATGTTGGACAAAAAAATCGGGAAAAACAATTATTTGGTGTTCCTTTCCGCAGACCACGGCGCGGCACATTCCGAAGGTTTTATGAGAGAAAACAAAATGGCGACCGGATTTTTTGACGAAGGAATGGAAAAAAACCTGAACGACGAATTGCAGAAAAAATACGCCGCAGAAAAACTGATTATGGCGGCGGATAATTATCAACTCTACCTCGACCGAAATTTAATTAAAGAAAAAAATCTCGATTTGGAAAGTGTAAAACAAACGGTTATCAATATTTTAAATAAAGATTCTCGCGTTTTGTATTGCATTGATCTTGAAAAAGCAGCAGAATCCCCGATTCCCGAACCTATAAAAACACGGATTATCAACGGATACAATTGGCAACGAAGCGGCGATATTCAAGTGATTTCGCGAGACGGACTTCTGCCGACCTACGCCAAAAAAGGAACCACGCACAGCGTTTGGAATTCCTACGATGCGCACATTCCGTTGATTTTTATGGGCTGGAACATCAAACACGGCGAGAGCAATTTGCCTTATTTTATGACGGACATCGCCCCGACTCTCGCCCAATTTCTGAAAATCGAAAACCCGAGCGGAAACATCGGAAATCCGATTGAGGAGGTTTTGAGGTGATGTTTTTGGGTGGTGAGAAAATTCAAGGTTCAAAGTTCAAGATTCAAGATTCAAGATTCAAGGTTGTTTCAATTAAATGAAAAGTTTTTATTTTAAAATAACCGCCACACGAAAAGATTTTGCGGGAGCGGGAGGGTCACGACAATCATTTACACGGAGAATAGACATGAATAAATTAGTATTTTTAATTGTGATAATATTTTTGATAAGCTGTAACAGCCAACATAAAGAAAATTGTATCGTTCCTCGTGTAGTTGTAACATATATAGAAAATAATTTACCTGACAGCAAAATTATAAGAGATAATGAATTAATGCCTAATTGGAAAAATTTTATATCTCCAAAAATGGATGTAGCCTGCCCTACAATGCTTGATTATGACTTTACCAATGATGGATACAAGGATTTCATTTGTATGCTTACAATAAAAGATAATACCGGCGATTTTCCATATTTGGTTGCATTTAACAATTACGAAACAAGTAAAATAAATCATATTATTATCGAAGGAATTGCTGATTATGGTAAAGAATATGGGTATGGCAATATTATTTATTTAGCTGAAAAAGGTGCTCATTATTATAAAGATGACAATATTGACTCAGATGAACTTATTTATTTGCCAAAAAGTATGAATGCTTTTTATTCTATTAAAATGGAATCTTCATTAGCCTTAATTTTCTGGAACAATGGAAAATATGAAATTAGATATATAGGAGATTAGTGGGGAAATGTTCCCCGAGAGCGGGGAGAACGGGAGTCAGAAGTATTAAATACGACAAGTAAAGTAATAAATGAAACAAGTTCCAAAACTGTTAGTAAAGGAACTAAAAGAAATAGTAAAAAATAATTATTGATTTATTATCATTAGTGTTGCGTTGTTTATAGGTGATTATTTTGTAAATAAATGAATATTAGTATTTTATGGGTCGAATTTAATTCCCGCGATTTGAAAAGATAAATTTACAGGTTAATCGTAA